>NZ_VRVA01000288.1:0-1063 GCF_008039945.1 Methylobacterium sp. WL64 | reverse complement strand
CTAGAGCCGTGCCCTGGCGGGTTGAATCGCGCGGGGTAGGCGATCTGGCTGGCGTGTGATTCACTGGATGGGCTTGTGATGGAGGATCGCCATGCCTTCAGCCCTGTCGGTGGATCTGCGCGAGCGTGTGGTCGCTGCGATTGAAGCGGGTGCATCGCGGCGTCAGGCGGCCAAACGCTTCGGGGTCGGGGCGGCCAGCGCGGTCCGTTGGTACGAGCGCTTCCGTCAGAACGGGCAGATCGCGCCCAAGCCCATGGGCGGCGACCGCAACTCGCAGCGTCTGGAAGCGCAGGCGGCCCTGATCCTTCGGCTCAACGAAGAACACCCGCTCTCCTTCGTGCGGGAACTGCGCGACAGGCTCTCGGACCGCGGCGTCCGGGCGAGCACGAGCAGTTTGTCGCGCTTCTTCGCCCGGCATGGGATCACCCGTAAAAAGGGGCTGTCCACGCGGCCGAGCAGGAGCGGCCGGATGTGAAGGCTGCACGCGAGGACTGGTTCGAGCGACAACCCGATCTGGATCCAGATCGCCTGGTTTTCCTCGACGAGACGGCCGCCACGACGAAGATGGTCCGCCGCTATGGTCGTGCTCCGTGCGGTCAGCGCTGCCGGATCGCCGTGCCTCACGGGCACTACAAGACCACCACCATCACCGCCGCCCTGCGCGCCACGGGACTGATCGCCAGGACCGTCTTCGATGGGGCCACGAATGGTATGCGTTTCCGGGCCTACGTCACCGACACCCTGGCTCCGGTGCTGAGGCCCGGTGACACCGTCATCCTCGACAATTTGAACGCCCACAAGGTCGCCGGGGTGCGCGAGGCCATCGAGGCGGTCGGCGCACGGGTTCTCTACCTCCCGCCCTACAGTCCCGACTTCAATCCGATCGAGCAGGTCTTCGCCAAGGTCAAAGCCCTCCTCCGGACGGCTGCAGCACGGACCGCCGCCGGCCTGACCATCGCCATCGAGGACGCGTTCGCCGCCGTCCGACCGGATGAGTGCCGAAACTACCTTACCGCTGCTGGATACGATGCCTATGAGCCAACCTGAAAGGGCACGGCTCTAG
>NZ_VRVA01000287.1:0-1097 GCF_008039945.1 Methylobacterium sp. WL64 | reverse complement strand
AGTTGGGATGCAGGCTGCGAGGCATGGCAGGATCTCCGACGACCGAAGCCGAGATCCATCAACTCCCCTGCACCGAAAGTGAGTCAGACCCGAAATAGGACCCCCGCGGCCCACGCCGGATGAATACGATCGCACAGCGCACGGCGGCCGGTGCATCGGCGAAGGTCGGGCGCGGTTTGGGGTACCACGCAGCCGCCACGACGCGTCGCCGTTGGCGAGCCGAGAGGCGTGTGGCCAGCAGTGTGGCGATCGAGAACAGGGAGAGCAGGCAGGGCGTGGTGCGGGGGATCGCCGTGTCGGACCACTGCCGCTGCGTCTCGACCCCGAGATGGGCACGCGCTTCCTGAAAAGTGACCTCGATGGTCCAGCGCCGCACGAACCACCCTACAATCTGCGCGGGCTCGCGCGTCGGATCAGTGCAGAGCAGAGTCTGGGGCGGGAAGCGCGCCTCGGGATCGCGGATGAGGATCCAACGGATCGGTACGACGGGCAAGCCACCGTGCCGCCACATCGCGGTGTCCGAGGCGATCTCGATCGTGCGCTCGCCTGCCCCGTACCAGCCGGGCACCACGACCGCGTGCCAGCGCGTGTCCTCGGCCGCAAGGATCGCGGCGAGCGTCGGCAGCCGCGCGCCTTTAGTCCGCGGGCGCCCAATCGTGCCGGGCGGGCGCGGCGGGGCGGGATCGTAGAGTGCTGCGTCGAGCCGCAGGCGGGTGATCGCCGTGATGCGAGCGCGGCGCATCGCGTCGAGAAACAACAAGGCCGAGAAGCCGCGGTCACACACCACGACGAGGTCGCGCCTCGGCAGCCAGCGTCGGGCCTGGAGGGCCGGTTGGCCGCCGACGTCGGGCAACGGCCTATGCCGGCCGGCCCCGTTCACGACAGGCGCGCTCTGACGGCACCAGCGCGGTCAGAAACGGCAACGCCCAGACGCGCCCCGCCCAGGGGATCGGGGGCGAGCACCATCAAGGTAATTACCCACCCCCTTGCGCGGGTTGGGTTTCGCTGATTCCCTCGTGGGATGGTTCGTACCGATCTTGAGCGGCTGAGCCGCGAGGAGTTGATCGAACTGGTGCTGCGGCTGCAGCGTCCGGATA
>NZ_VRVA01000286.1:0-1145 GCF_008039945.1 Methylobacterium sp. WL64 | reverse complement strand
CTGCCTTGTATCTTTGAGTTGCCCGCTGGAGTGAAGCCAGTGAGGCTACAAGGTGAGGGTCAGCCCGTGTTTGCCTAGGGTTTTCTAAGCCCGCGACAGAGCAAGGTGCGGCCCTCACCGCCACAGTCCCGAACCCGGACAGCCGCTCGGGCCAGAGCCCGCATTTGCAAGGTAGGGTCATGGACGAACAACCCACCATCTTCGTCGGCATCGACGTGTCGAAGGATCGTCTCGACGTTCACCTCAGACCGTCGGACGAGGCATTCCATGTCCCGCGTAACACCAAAGAGCTGGATGCTCTCGCGCGTCGGCTCAGTGGCTTACCTGTGGCCCTCATCGTCCTGGAGGCTACCGGTGGCTTCGAGGCGAGCGTCGCTGCAGCACTGGCCGCTGTCGGGCTGCCGCTTTGTATCGTCAACCCGCGTCAGATCCGCGACTTCGCCAGAGCGATGGGCCGATTGGCGAAGACCGACACGCTCGACGCCGAGGTCATTGCCCTCTTCGCCGAACGCATCAGACCACCGGCCAGGCCCTTGCCGGAGCCGGAGAGACGGCACTTCGCCGAGTTCGTGAGCCGGCGGCGGCAGATCATCGGGATGATCTGCATGGAGACCAACCGTCGCGATCAAGCCGTGGACAAGCAGCTGACCCGGCGGCTCGACCGACACATCGGCTTCCTGGAGAAAGAACTCGCAGAACTCGACAGCGACATTGGACAAGCCATCAAGGCCTCTCCGGTCTGGTGCGAGACCGAGGCGCTGCTCAAGTCCGTGCCCGGGATCGGTGACGTGACCGCACGCACGCTTCTGGCCCAGTTGCCCGAGCTCGGCACCATCGGGCGCCACCAAATTGCGGCCCTCGTCGGCATCGCTCCCATCAACCGCGACTCCGGTCTGATGCGAGGTCGAAGATCCATCGCGGGTGGACGAACCTCGGTGCGGGGCGTGCTCTACATGGCCGCTCTGACCGCGATCCGGCGAGGCTCTCCTTTTCGGTCCTTCTACGAGCAGCTGACCCAGCGAGGTCGGCCGAAGAAGGTCGCCCTCGTCGCCGTGATGCGAAAGCTCCTGGTGACGCTCAACGCCATCGTTCGCGACCGCACGCCCTGGCGGTCGATCACCGCTTGACCTTCAACACAGCCGCTC
>NZ_VRVA01000285.1:0-1177 GCF_008039945.1 Methylobacterium sp. WL64 | reverse complement strand
TGTCGGACCACTGACGCTGGGTCTCGACGCCGAGATGGGCGCGTGCCTCTTGGAAGGTAACCTCGACCTGCCAGCGTCGGACGAACCATGTCACGATTTGTGTCGGATCTCGTACGGGGTCGGTGCAGAGTAGGGCTTGCGGCTCGAAGTGGTTCTCGGGATCGCGGATCAGAACCCAACGGACTGGTACCACCGGCAGCCCGGAATGATGCCAGACGGCGGAAGCCGAGGTGATCTCGATCCTGCGTTCACCTGTGCCGTACCAGCCCGGCACGCTCACCTGCTGCCAGAGGGTGGCCGGCTCGGTCAGGATCTTGGACAGGGTTGGCCGCCGTGCACCCGTCTTGCGCGGTCGCCCGATCGTGCCCGGAAGCCTTGGGGGCGCGGGATCATAGAGCGCCGCATCCAGGCGCAGGCGCGTGATGGTGGTAACGCCGCTGCCGCGCAGAGCATCGAGAAACAGCAAGGCCGAGAAGGCGCTGTCGCCGACCAGCACGAGGTCGCGCCCTGACAGCCAGCGCCGCGCCTGCAGGGCCATCTGCCGTCCGACATCGAGCAGGGTCTTGTGCCGACGTCCTCGTTCCCGGCAGGCGCGCTCGGAGGGGACGAGGGCGGTCAGGAACGGCAACGCCCAGACCCGACCTGCCCAGGGAATGGGTGCGAGCAGCATCAGGCTCATCCAGCGCAGGCCGCTCGTTTTGACGAAATGGGCGCCGGACGAACGCACTGGATCACGGTAGATCCCTCGGGCCTGGATACGCCGTCCCCAGCGCCGTTCGATCGTGTCGTCGAGCGCCAGGACGATAGGACCACGCGGCGCGAAGGCTTCGACGAGCAGCCGGAGCAGGATGCGGGCTCCTGTACGGGGCGACCATGCGGCGCGGCTGAGCACCCGGTGCGTGTTCACGAAATGGCGGTCGCGCGCCCTGCCCGTGATCCGCAGCACGCTCGCTACCGTTCGCTGACCCGGACACAGGATCGCACCGATCAGCAGGGCCTGAGCGTACCGCCACGACCGGTGGACGAACAGCGGAGCGAACGACAGGATGATCCCGGCGAAGCGGGCGGGCAGGTGCGGCATGGGGCGTCTCTGGCGAGGGACACCACCAGCCTATCCATCAAGCCCGCTTCGTCACCCAGCGCGTTCCACGGCCGGTCGAAATGGCCAAAGTCGAGC
>NZ_VRVA01000284.1:0-1186 GCF_008039945.1 Methylobacterium sp. WL64 | reverse complement strand
ATGCGGGAATGGGCCCGAAACAGCGCACGCAGGGCGTCGTATTGGACGAAGCCGAGCCTGCACGGGCCAACCGAAGAGATGCTGTTGTCGAGTACCTTCAGGTGCAGGCTCTGAATGTCCGGCACATCACCGGGGACGTGGAAGGCCGCGACCTGGCGCTTGCCCGCGAGGGTGGTCTTATACGTGGAGACGAAGCCATCCAGCACCGCAAAACAGCGAGAAGGGCGATCCCCCTCGCGAACGATGTCCTGGTAAGCGTCGAACTGCGCCTCCTGCATCGGCAAGGCGATGAGTGCCGCTCGCTCCTCCTCGGACAGCTTGAAGAGTGCGATGCTCTCCACCTTGCGCAGGATCGGGTTCGGAGTAGACGGGTGGGGTAAATTGGCCATGCACTCTCCTCCTACGAGCGAGAGCGGGACTACCCAGCCGTCGCTTCTTAACATATGTGCTAATTCTTGTCGCGGTTCTGAAGGTAACTGGTCTGAGCTTCCTGGCATGACCCTCGAATGTGCCCGATGCCGCATGCTCTGCAGGTACAGGGCACAGCCCCGGAGGCCTTCAAGCGGATTGAAGACCGCGGAGAGAGGCGCGGATCTTGGAGGGCATTGGAACAAGCCGCTGTGTGCCAATGGCCGGGGCCAACTCATCACCGCGTTTCCACCAGCAGCGTGCCGAACAGCAGCAACGTTAGGAAATTGCGTCGCTGGATCGCCCCTTCGCCTAGTGCATCGTCGAGCATCGCGGCAGCCGCTGAACCTGCGGTTATTCCAGAGACCAGAATACAGGCAAACAGGATCCAGCCAGGGAGGGTCTGGGGCATCGTTTCGGCTACTGCAGCCGGCTTATCCCGGCACTTTCGATCGAACGCCATAGCCTACCGGCACCCTTGATGCCGTCTTTGACTTTAGCATGCGGCGGCCTGACGCATGTTAGTGAGGCGACTGCCGAAACTGTGCATCTTCACGCCGTTGTGAAGGAGAGCCGGTGTGGCGCACTACACGATCGATACCGACGCCGATGACCGGTACGTCGAGGGCGACTACGGCGAGGGCCTGACATGCCACTTTGCGGCCCGGAGCATGGCACTATCCGCACTGCCGGACATGGTTCGAGATAGGATGCCGGTCGGCGACCAAGGCACGTTCCGGGTGATCGTCATTGATTAGAATTGCATGGAGATCTACAC
>NZ_VRVA01000283.1:0-1285 GCF_008039945.1 Methylobacterium sp. WL64 | reverse complement strand
TGTGTGGATGGCTCCCGCATTGCAAGCGGCGAATTGAGCTTCTGACGCGTTGGTCGGGTGCAGTCTTGTGTCCGGCCTGTTGATGCAGTCGTTCATGTGACCGCTGGCCCTGATGGTATCCGCGAGCTGGGTCCCACTCTGCTTTGCGGGCTATGATGCCCTGGACATTCAGCGGGGTGTCCCGGCTCCCGGTCTGACCGGTTCGCCATCAACTCTCATCGTCCTCGCAACCTGGAAAAACCTCCGCGCCGTGCGGTCAGGCGGCCGTGGCCGCGGGTGCGCGGTAGGTGCCGCCGCGGGTCATGATCGCCCAGGCGACCCGCGCGGTGCGATTGGCGGCCGCAACGGTCACGACGCGCACCGGCTTGCGCTGGAGAAGGGCCGGCAGCCGCGAGTCGACCGACGTCGGCGCGGCCTTCGCGCGCCGGACCAGAGAAGTCATGCCGACTACGAGCAGGCGGCGCAGGTAGCGGTCGCCCATGCGCGAGATCCGACCCAGGCGCTCCTTGCCGCCGCTACAGTTCTGCAGCGGTGTCAGTCCCAACGAGGCGGCGAACTGCCGACCGGAGCGGAAGCGCTCGGGCTCGCTCACCGAGGCGGCCAGCGCCGTTGCCGAGACGATACCGACACCGGGGATCGTCGCCAGGCGCTGCGACAGGTCGTTTTCCCGATGCCAAGCGAGCAACTCCTTCTCCAGGCGGGTGAGCTGGATCTGCAAGGCGCCGATCTGGTCGGCCAGCCCGGTCACCACGCGTTGCGCCAGTGGTGGCACCTCGGCTGCGTCTCCGGCCGAGAGCCGGGCTGCCAGTTCGAGCGCGTGCCGCAGGCCCCGCGCCATCTCGATCCCGAACTCGGCGAGCAGGCCGCGGATCATGTTCACCAACTGCGTGCGTTGCTTGACCAGCAGGTCGCGCGTCCGGTGCAGCGCCAGCGCCGCCTGCTGCTCGGTCGACGTCACCGGCACGAAGCGCATGCTCGGGCGCGTCACCGCCTCGCAGATGGCAGCGGCGTCGTTCGCATCGGTCTTACCGCGCTTCACATACGGCTTCACGTAAGCGGGCGGCATCAGCCGAACCTCATGGCCGAGCTTCGTCAGTTCCCGGGCCCAGTGATGGGACGTGCCGCACGCCTCTATGCCGACCAGGCATCGAGGCAGCTTGGCGAAGAACGGCACGACCTGCGCCCGCCGCAGCGCCTTGCGAACGACGACGTGCCCAGCTGCATCAACGGCGTGAACCTGGAAAATGCTCTTGGCCAGATCGATGCCGACGGTGGTGATCTCCAT
>NZ_VRVA01000282.1:0-1398 GCF_008039945.1 Methylobacterium sp. WL64 | reverse complement strand
GGTGCGGGCTCCTCCTTGCGGCCGAACAGGCTGTCGATGAACGCGCCGACCTGTGCCTGCGCCGGGGCGGCGGGGGCGAGCCACAGCCCGGCGGCGATCAGGGAGCCGGCTGTGCGGGTGCGGCGGCCGATCATCGGCAGAACCTCCTGGGCGCCCGGGCGGGCGATCCGGCAGAAACGGGATGGGCGGGCCCGGGATCCGGCCCGCGATGTGACGCGCGCGCTGACGCCGAACCGGCGTCCAATTCGGCGGCGCGCGCTTTAGACCTCCGCCCTGTGGCGAAGATGCGACGCGAGAGGGCCGCGACCGATCGGATCGCGGCCCTGCGTCGGCCTCACTCGTCGTCGTACATCCCGCTCGAGGCGTGGGGCGCCCCGGCGACCAGGATATCGCGCTTGCCGGCATGGTTGGCCGGGCCGACGATGCCCTCGATCTCCATCCGCTCCATGATCGAGGCGGCGCGGTTGTAGCCGATCTGCAGCCGGCGCTGGATGTAGCTGGTGGACGCCTTCTGGTCCCGCAGCACCACCTCGATCGCCTGCTTGTACAGGTCGTCCGACTCGCCGCCGGTCGCCGCCGCGAAGGCGCCGATGTCGAAGACCGGAGCCTCCTCGTCGGAATCCTCGGAGCGCTCGACCTTCTCGGCTTTGGCGCCGCGACCGGACTTGCCCTCCTTGGCCGGCTCCTCCGGCGAGTCGTCGGTGGTGACGGCGTCGAGGTAGCTCGGGCGGCCCTGGCGCTTGAGGTGGGCGACCACGCTCTCGACCTCGCTGTCCGAGCAGAACGGCCCGTGCACCCGGGTCGTGCGCCCGCCGCCGGCCATGAACAGCATGTCGCCCTGGCCGAGCAGCTGCTCGGCGCCCATCTCACCCAGGATCGTGCGGCTGTCGATCTTGCTGGTGACCTGGAAGGAGATCCGGGTCGGGAAGTTCGCCTTGATCGTGCCGGTGATCACGTCCACCGACGGGCGCTGCGTCGCCATGATCAGGTGGATGCCGGCCGCACGCGCCATCTGGGCGAGCCGCTGGATCGCCCCCTCGATGTCCTTGCCCGCCACCATCATCAGGTCGGCCATCTCGTCGACCACGATCACGATGTAGGGGAGCGCCGACAGGTCCATGGCCTCCTGCTCGAACACCGCCTCGCCGGTCTCGCGGTTGAACCCGGTCTGGACCGTGCGGGTGATGACCTCGCCGCGCTCGCGGGCCTCCTTCATCCGGGCGTTGTAGCCGTCGATGTTGCGGACCGCGATCTTGGACATCTTCTTGTAACGCTCCTCCATCTCGCGCACGGCCCATTTGAGGGCGATCACCGCCTTCTTGGGGT
The DNA here is from genome assembly GCF_008039945.1 of Methylobacterium sp. WL64. Lineage (NCBI taxonomy): Bacteria > Pseudomonadati > Pseudomonadota > Alphaproteobacteria > Hyphomicrobiales > Methylobacteriaceae > Methylobacterium > Methylobacterium sp. WL64. The sequence continues at coordinate 72 of NZ_VRVA01000282.1, read as the reverse complement.
CGGTCACGACCGGGGAGAGCAGGTGCGGGATGCCGTCGTAGACCGACAGCTCCAGCATCTTGGGATCGACCA
>NZ_VRVA01000281.1:0-1426 GCF_008039945.1 Methylobacterium sp. WL64 | reverse complement strand
CTTATGGATCTATTCGAATTGAATTATCGAACCATGAGCGATATATATAAGCTAATAGATAAAGCGCTCAAAATTGAGGACCTAAAAAAGGCAGGCGGTGACGCGAAGTTTTCAAGTGATACGAAAGAGGCATACGTCCGCGGGCTGACTAACAGGCTTGCAAAGGAAATGGGCGTGGACAATCCAGAAATGCTGTTTGATATGTGCGGCAAAAGCACAACAATATATGCAAAAATAGTACTTTCAGTTTTCAGAAGGGGCAGAGATTTACATAAATTCTATGCCGAGGGTCGAGTGCAAACAGGGGAAGAGGCGATTAAATCAGTCGAAAACGCCTAGTCCTTGTTGTGCCGCTGCCAGTAGCCGCAGAAATCAACGGAAGACCCCCGCTTCATGGCTGCCTCTGCGATGCGCTCGTACTGCGCGCCGTTCATCTCCCAGCGGTGATCCTCACGCCAAGAGGCTTCCTGAGCGTAGCGCAGGAGGTACACGCTGCTGATGTGGTGATGGTGGCCTATCTCGCCGCGACGGAAGCGGGAGAAGTACTCCTTAGCCATGTTCGTACAGGCGCCGTCCGCGCTGTACGCCTGCTGATGGTTGATCCGTTTCATATCAAAACGGACGTGGAGCGCATCCCAGGATGACGCCTCGTCAGCATGCACGATGGAGCCGGGTGCGATGCGCTCACGGATGAAGCCGAGGGCAGCGCCCTCGCTGCGGAACACGGCCGGGACGGACTGCCCGTCGCACTCGCGGATGATGATGACGGACTGGCGCTAGCCGGTCTGGTTGGCCGCAAGGCGCCGATCCACGCGGTTCTCCTTGTGGTTGGCGGGCTTCACGTAGCCGCCGAAGTAGGCGCCATCCACCTCGACGTTGCGACCTTCACCGCTGACCGTGCGGGCCTTTATCTCGACGGCCATCGCCTTCCGTAGCTTGTGCAGCAGGAGGAAAGCGCACTTGTAGGAGACGCTAAGATCGCGCGTGAGAGCTAGGCGCTCTTGCCTTTCACCTCGTTGACGAAGGACGCGCCGGCCGCGCGTGAACGGGGGGAACACGGTGACCGGCGCGCTTGCAAGCGGGAGTGTAAGGGCACTCAACCGCCGCGATAGGTACGAATATGGGGATCGCCGGAGGAAGCGGGCACCCCCCTTCGCTTGACCTCAGTCCTCAGTAGCCTCTTTGGCCTTCCGCGGCCGACCTGGGGCGCGCTTGGGCTTCTCAGAGACAGTTCCCGCCGGCTCAGCAGCCTTCGGGGCCGCCTTCTTGCGCTGCTGACCGAGGCCGAGCGAGCGGGCGAGAGCCGAACGCTGCTCGGAGTAGCTGGCGGCCGTAGAGGGGTAGTCGCGCGGCAGACCGTAGCGCTCCCGGTACTGCTCGATCGACATGCCGCTCTTGCTGAGGTGCCGCTTCAGCGTCTTGTACG
>NZ_VRVA01000280.1:0-1487 GCF_008039945.1 Methylobacterium sp. WL64 | reverse complement strand
ACTACGTCCGCACCGCCCGTGCCAAGGGCCTGCCGGAGTGGATCGTGGTCGGCAAGCACGCCCTGCGCAACGCGCTGATCCCGCTCGTCACCATGGTCGGACTCCAGTTCGGACAGCTCTTCGCGGGGGCGATCCTGGTCGAGACCGTGTTCGCTTGGCCGGGACTCGGCCGCCTGACCTTCGACTCGATCCTGCGGCGCGACTACCCGACGCTGCTCGGCATCCTGTTCTGCTCGGCGCTGTTGGTCGTCGCCGCGAACCTTGTCACCGACCTCCTCTACCGCCTGATCGATCCGCGCATCCGTGCCGGGAGGGCCGCATGAGCGCCGCCATCGAGCCAGTCCTGCCGGTTCAGCCCCAAGCCGTGCTGCCGCAGCCCCGACCAGCTGTGGCCCCGGGCCTCGCTACCTTGCGCCTGTTCCTGAGCAACCCGAGCGGGCTCCTGGGCCTCGCCATCCTGCTCGGCCTCCTGTTCGCCGCGCTGGCCGGCCCGCACCTCTACGGGGTCGATCCGTTCGACATCGTCGGTGCCCCGTTCCAGCCACCCGGCGGCGATCCGCTGCTCGGCACGGACTACCTCGGCCAGGACATCCTGGCGGCCCTGCTCCAGGGCGGTCGCGCGACCCTGCTGGTCGGCTTCTCCGCGGCCCTGATCACCGTGGCGATCGGCGTGACCTTCGGGGCGCTGGCGGGCTTTTTCGGAGGCCGGACCGACACGGTGCTGATGAAAATCACGGAATTCTTCCAGGTGCTGCCGACCCTGCTGTTCGCGATGGTCCTGGTCACCCTGTTCGGCCAGAGGATCGCGATCACCACGATCGCGATCGGGATCGTCTCCTGGCCACCCACGGCGCGGCTGACCCGGGCGGAGTTCCTGCGCCTGCGTGGGCTCGACTTCGTCAAAGCCGCGCGGGCGGCCGGGGCCGGACCGCTCTACCTGATCGGCCGGGTGATCCTGCCGAACGCCGCGCCGCCGATCGTGGTCTCGGCGACGCTGGCGATCGGCACCGCGGTGCTGTTCGAGGGGGCCCTGAGCTTCCTCGGGCTGGGCGACCCCAACGTGATGAGCTGGGGGCTGATGATCGGCCAGAACCGCGCCTACGCCCTGGAGGCGTGGTGGACCGTGCTGCTGCCCGGGGCGGCGATCTTCCTCGCGGTCCTCGGGGTGAGCCTGGTGGGCGATGCCGTCAACGACGCAGTGAATCCGCGTCTGCGCAAGCGGAGCTGAGCGATGCCCCCCGTCCTCGCAGTCGAAGACCTCACCGTCACCTTGCGGCAGGCCGGAGCCAGCGTGCCGGTGCTGGAGCACCTGAGCTTCTCCGTCGAGGCCGGCCGCACCATCGCGCTGGTCGGCGAATCGGGCTGCGGCAAGAGCATGACCGCGCTGGCGATCATGGGCCTGCTGCCGGAGGGATTCGCCCGTGCCGGCGGTCGCATTCGCCTCGCCGGGGAGGATCTCGCGGCGGCCAAGCCGGCCCGGCTGCGGG
>NZ_VRVA01000279.1:0-1501 GCF_008039945.1 Methylobacterium sp. WL64 | reverse complement strand
CCTAGCATTACAGTTGCGTTTTTTGGCTTTTCCGTCGTCGGCGTGTTTTGCTGGGCTTACGGCGGTGACGCCCTTTGGCGTCTGACGCTCGGCGTTTGAGATGGGCGTTTCGGGCGGCCGCCTGATGCGCGCGTCGCCAGAGCGACCACGCGACGACGTGGGCGGGCTGGATGCGCCGCTGCGCCAGCCGTACGGCGAGGCGGCGGATTTCCTGGACCGACCAGCGGATCAGCGGGCGCGCAGCCTCGGGGGGCGTGATCTCGTCCTGGCTCGGCTTTTTGGGGGCGGCGTGTTGGCGTGATGGCGGATCACCGCCAGCAGCGCGAAGGCCATCATCACCAGGCTGACGTGCCGGTGCCAGCCGTGCCAGGAGCGGGTCTCGTTGTGAGCCAGCCCAAGCTCGGTCTTGGCGGTCTCGAACGCGTCCTCGATCGTCCAACGCTGGCCCTCGACCGCCACCAGGGTCGCGATCGGCGTGCCGGCCGGGCACCAGGTCGTGAAGTATGCCCGCTCGCCATCGCTCAGGCTGCGGCGGATCAGGAGCCCGCGCGTCCACACGCTGGTTTGGTCGTCGTCGGCGCCAGCGAGGTCGGCCAACTCGCAATAGGCCCAGTCGTACAGTCGTGCGCCCTTGGTCCCCTCTCCCGCCGATAGGCGCGCCCAGGCCGACGAAGCGAGGCTGTTGGCGATCACCTCGGCGGTGCCGGCCACAGGCGGCTTGCCGACCCAGGAATTGAACCTGTGATCGGTCTTGACCCCAAGCACGTAGCCCTTGCCCGCGCGGCGTAGCGCCATCTCGATGTCGCCGACCCCGTAGACGGTGTCGGCCGCCACCCAGGAGAACGGCACGCCGGCGGCGATCGCCCGCTCGATCATCGCCAGAGCCAATCCCGGCTTGGTCGAAAAGCTCGTTCCCTCCGGCACGTGGGCGGCGGCTAATCGGGCCGGATCCGAGGTCCAGGTCTTGGGCAGGTACAAGGCCCGATCGATGAACGCATGACCGTGCCGCGAGGCGTAGGCCGCGAACACGCCGATCTGACAGTTCGTGATCTTGCCGGCCGAGCCGGTGTACTGGCGATGCACGCCGCACGAGGCTTTACCCTGCTTGAGAAAGCCGGTCTCGTCGAGAACCAGAACCGCGTCCGGGTCAGCCAGGGTCTCCAGGGCATAGTCCCGCACCACGTCGCGCAAGGCATCCGCATCCCAGCGTCCGCGCCCGAGCACCGCTTGCTGACGCCAGGGCCCGGGATCGCCCGCGGCTTCCGCCCGCATCCAACCCGTCTTGCGCCGCTCCGCGCCGAGCAGCCCGTCCAGGAATGCCCCGGCCGAGGCCGCGACCCGCTCCTGCGTAAACAGCGGGCGCAAGCGTCCCTTCACCTCCCGCAGCGACGAGGCCCACAACTCCAGCGTCGCCTCGATCGAGGTCCCCGATGTCCATGATGCGCGAATCATGGTGACGCAGAGAGTCAGAACCTCGTCGAAAATGCAACTGTAATGCTAG
>NZ_VRVA01000027.1:0-59576 GCF_008039945.1 Methylobacterium sp. WL64 | reverse complement strand
AGAACCCGATCCCATCTCGAACTCGGCCGTTAAACACGCCAGCGCCCATGGTACTGTGTCTCAAGGCACGGGAGAGTCGGTCGCCGCCAGACCCGCACATCGCAAACACATCCCTCGACACGCACACCACGACGGCCCCGGAGCGCGCCCAGCGGCGCCAGCCAGCCCGGATCAGCCGCACACTCTTGGCGCGGGGTGGAGCAGCCCGGTAGCTCGTCAGGCTCATAACCTGAAGGTCACAGGTTCAAATCCTGTCCCCGCAACCAAACACACACACAACAACGATCACCACGATCCAGCCAGACAGCCGGTCCGCTCACGCGGACCGGCTGTTTCGTGTCTCCCCACTAAATCCCTAACCCATTTCCGATCGTCGCCAGAGTTTCCAGTGCCCGACTTCGCGCGCCTTTCCGGGGAAGGGGAGGGTAGGCGGCGTCCGGGCGATCCCTGAATCAGGCCGATACGATCCTGATCGTTTAGACCTGTGCGCCATCCAGGCGATCGAGGGCGCCCGGTCGGGCGTATCGATGCCGGCCTCGTCTGACTGCCGCCCCGGCTTATCCGCGACAACGTCGCTCCGGGATTGACGGTTAGCGAGCTGCAGGCTCCCTCATCCCATGTTCTGAAAATCACGCGTTCAGGCCCCGGCCCCCAACGACCGCTGTTGTGCGTGCAAATGTCGGTCATCGGGACTGCTCGCGGCAATGCCGCAGGATCGGCCGCGATGCAGGTTGGCCTACATTGCCCGCCTACGTAACCAGCGACCTTAAGTCCTGCTGCGGCGCCTATGCCATGATGCGACAAACTTCATCCCCGGTCGATCGCTGAGCTGTTATTGGCCTCGGGTCGCAGGACCGTTAAGGAGGATTGGGGTACGCTGCATGGCGTGTAGGGGGGAGTTCAATGGACTTTACAGCGAGCGGCACGGCCAACCGTCATCGGGGCTGAAGAGCGCGCTTTGCGCCTGTCCGCTCGCCTGAGTCGATCGAGCTCCACCGGTGCGCGCAATGCGCTGCCGCGGTTGATGCTTGCCGCGGCGATGGCCGTGCCGCTCGGCGCGGTGCTTGCCGAGCCGGCGCACGCCTTCGACCTCTTCGGTCTGTTCGGCTCGGAGCCCGAGCCGCCGGCGCCGAGTGCGACGGCGCTGCCCTATGCGGTCCGCATCACGGGGACGGACGATTCCGACGTCCTTCAGGCACTTCAGGACATCTCGACCCTGTATCGGCTGCGGCAGGACCCGCCGCCGGACGGGGAGGGGCTGCTGCGCCGGGCCGAGGTGGACCTGCCCAAGCTCGCCGACGTGCTGTCCGGGTACGGCTATTATCAGGGCACGGCGGCGATCCGGATCGATTCGGTTCCGGTGGCGGGGCAGGCTGGGGCTGCGGCCGCCGTCGGAGCCGCCGAACGTTGGCGCAACCGCGGCCTCGTGCCGGTGCGGATCGCGATCGATCTCGGGCCACGCTACACGTTGCGCCGGATCACGGTGCGGGATCGTGCGGGCCGACTGTTCCCGGAGGATGTGCTGCCGCCGCGGATCACCCGGGTCGACGACGATGTTCCGGCTCGGTCGGCGACGGTGCTGGCCCGCGAGGCCCGGATCGTCGACCAGTTCCGGGCGCAAGGACACCCCTTCGCGAAGGTGGTGGCGCGCGATCCGGTGGTGGACGACACCGCCCACGTCATGGATGTGACCTTCACGATGGAGCCCGGTCCCGTCGCCGGGCTGGGGCCGGTGACGGTCAATGGGGCGCCTGGGATCGACCCGGCGACGATCCGATCCTTCATCTATGCGGAGCCTGGGGACCCGTATTCGCCCCAGGCCGTGGCCGCGATCCGCCGGTCGCTGACGCGCGTCGAGGCGATCGGCGCGGCGCGGATCCGTGAAGGTACGGCGCTCGACGCCGACGGAAACCTGCCGCTCTTCGCAGAATTGAGCGAACGCGAGCGCAATCTCGTCGGCGTTTCCGCACGGTATTCCACCGTCGATGGCCCCGGCGTGCGCGCCTACTACGCCAACCGCAACCTGTTCGGCGGCGGTGAGACGTTCCGGCTCGATGCCGACATCTACTACCTCGGGTTGGGCAACGACCCGTTCGCGACCCAGCGCAAGATCGCCGGGATCGGCACCAACGGATTGGGCGGGCGCCTGTCGGCGACCTACGTTCAGCCTGCCCTCGGCGGCACGCGCAACGACTTCCTGGCCAACGCTTTCATCACGCGCGAGGTGCAGCAAAGCTACCTGGTGGATGGCGGCGGGGTCTCGGCCGCGATCCGGCACCGGTTCTCGGATACCTTCTCGGCGCAGATCGGGCTGGACGCGCAGGCCGGTCGCTCGAAGGACGCGCTCGGCACGGTCAATTACCGGCTGATCGGCGTACCGGCCTCGGTGACCTACGATTCCACCGACAGCCTGCTCGATCCGACCAAGGGGTTCCGGGCGATCGCGTCGCTGGCCGCCTATCCCGGGGCGATCTCCTCGCCCGGGATCGTCGTCGCGAAGGCGCAGGGCTCGACCTACTATTCGTTGGACGACGAATCCCGCTACATCGTCGCTGGGCGGATCGGCTTCGGCTCGGTTTCGGGTGCGCCGCTCGGGGACATCCCGGACAATTTCCGGTTCTTCGCGGGCGGCGGCGGTTCGGTGCGGGGCTATCCGTACCGGACGCTCGGACCGATCGGTCCGTTCAACCTGCCGATCGGCGGCCGCAGCCTGCTGGAGGCGTCGCTCGAGGCGCGGATCAAGATCACCGACACGATCGGAGTGGTGCCGTTCTTCGATGCGGGCACCGCCTTCGCCTCGGCCGTGCCGGATTTCGATGAGAAGATCCGGAAATCGGTGGGCATCGGGCTGCGTTACTACACCGGCATCGGCCCGATCCGCGCCGATCTCGCCTTCCCGCTCGATCCCTACAAGGGCGGCCATGTCCGCCCGGCCGTTCTGTATCTCAGCCTGGGGCAGGCGTTCTGAATGGCTGGTTTTTTCGGGAGACTGAGCAAGATCGCCATCCGGCCCAACACATCACCGGGCGTGGCGCGGGTCCCCTCTGCCGTGCCGGAAAGGGGAAGCTTCGCAGCCGTTCCGAACCGGTTCTCGTGCGTTGCGCCCCTCGGCGCTGAAAAGGCTATCGCGCTCGCGCTGACCTGCCTTCTCCTCCTCGCCACCCTCTCGCTGACGATCATTACACCGACCCGCGCGGACGACGGCGAGAAGACCGTGCTCGGCGGGTTGCTCTCCCGGGCGCTCTCGACACCGTCCTCGCGCGTGGCGATCGGGGCGGTGGACGGTGCGCTGTCCTCGGACGCCACGATCCGCGACGTGGCGGTGAGCGACCGCGACGGCGTGTGGTTGAAGCTCGACCGGGCCCGGATCGTCTGGCGGCGCCTCGCGCTGCTGTCGGGCCGGCTCGAGGTGGACAGCCTGGAGATCGGGCGGATCGACGTGCTGCGCCGGCCGATCCCCGGCCCGACCCCGCCGGAGGCCAAGCCGGACGGCAAGCTGCTGCCGGACCTGCCCGTGAAGGTCGAGATCAAGGGCTTCAAGCTGGCCGAGCTGGTGCTGGGCGAGCCCGTGGCCGGCCAGCCGGCCCGGCTTTCGGCCGAGGGCAAGGCGCGGCTCGGCGCGGCCAGCGAAGGGCTCGACCTGCAGGCCCGGGCCCAGCGTCTCGACGCGGCCGGACGCTTCCTGCTGTCCCTCGTCTACGTGCCGCAGGGCGACCGTTTGGAGCTGAAGGCCAACCTGGTCGAGCCGGCCGGCGGACTGCTGTCCAAGGCGGCCAACGTTCCCGGCACGCCTCCGATCGACTTCGACCTCGCGGGCACCGGCACGCTGGATGCCTGGAACGCCCATCTCGATTTCACCGCCGGCCCGGATATCGGCGCGAAGGGCGGCGCCAAGATCTCCCGGATCGGCGCCGAGCGGCGGCTCGCCCTGGATCTCGCCGCGCGCATCGAGGGCCTCGTGCCCGGTCCAGCCGCATCGGTCTTCGCCGGCACGACCAAGCTCGACGGCGGCTTCGCCTTCGCGGATAGCGGCGCCTTCCGGATCGACCGGCTGGAGCTGACCTCGCGGACCGCGCGGCTGGCTGCCAGCGGCAGCCTGACCAAAGACCGGATCGCCGACCTGACGCTCCAGGCCCGCGCCCTGCCCACCGAGGGCGCGGTCACCAAGGCCGGCGAGGCCGAGATCAGCACGCTGGTTTTCGACGGCAGCGTGAAGGGGCCGCTCGCCGCGCCGACGGTGCGGGGGACCCTCGAGGCGGCCGGCCTGCGTAGCCGGGATTCCAGCCTTGACCGGATCGAGGCGCGCCTCGGGATCGATCCCCAGGGCGACCCGTCCGCCCAGCATTTTTCCATCACAGCGGACGGCAAGGTCGACGGCCTGCGGTTGGCGGACCCGGCCCTGCGTCGCGCTCTCGGCAGCCGCGCGCAACTGACCCTGCGGGCGGCCTCCGGGCCGGACGGGGTGATCGACGTGTCGAGCCTCCGGATCGAATCCGACACCGCCAAGGCGAGCTACGCCGGACGGGTCGGACAGAACACCCTGACCGGCACCCTCGACGCCGCGCTGCCGGACCTGGCGATGTTCTCCGGCCTCGCCGGGCGCGGGCTCGCCGGGAGCGTCGATGCCAAGGCGCGCCTCAGCGGCGACCCGGCCCGGAAGGCGCTGGCGGCAGACCTGACCGTCACCAGCGCCGGCCTTGCCACCGGCATCGCGGCGGTTGACCGCGCGCTCGGCCGCGCGCCGACGCTGCAAGGGCGGGTGTCGCAATCCTATGACGGCTACGGATTCGATCATCTGCGCCTGGAGGGCTCGGGCCTGACCGCGACCCTGCAGGGCGAGGCGACCTCGGCCAGCGCGGACGTCACCGGGCGGATCGACCTCAAGAGCCTTGCCGACCTCGACGGACGCCTGACCGGGCGCGCCGGTATCGACGCGCGCATGACCGGCTCCCTCGAGCATCCCCAACTCGCCGCGACCGTCACGGCGCCGGCCGCGACCGCGGACGGCAAGCCGATCCGCGACCTGCGGGCCGAAGCCATCCTCTCAGACGCCCTGCTGGCGCCGGACGGTACGCTGACGCTGGCCGGCGACGTCGCCGGCAAGGCGCTGCGCGGCGGCGCCCACGTGGCGAGGACGGGGCCCGACTGGGTGCTCGACCGGCTCGACCTCAACCTCGGCTCGGTGGCCGTCTCGGGCAACGCCATCGTGGCGGCCGAGACCTGGCTGTCGGCCGGTACGCTATCCGTGAAGGCGGCCAATCTCGCCGACATCTCCCCGCTCGCCCCGGAGCCCGTGGCCGGCCAGCTCGATGCCACGGTCACCCTCTCCCGGGACGGCGGCCGCCAAGATGCCGCGATCCGGGCGACCGGTGCCGCGCTGCGCTACGGCGCCTATGGCCTCAATCGCCTCGACGCCGACCTGAGGGGCCGCGACCTGCGCGCCCATCCCGTCCTCGACGGACGCCTGGACGCCGACCGGCTCCTCGCCGCCAGCCAACAGATCGATACGGTCCGGCTCGCCGCGATCGGCAGCCCGACGGGCAGCGACGTGACGCTCACCGCCAAGGCGCGTGGCTTCAACCTCGACGGCGCAGTCCGGGTCGTGCCGGACGACGACACCCGCATCGAGATTCAGCGCCTCTCGGCTGCCCGCGGCGGCGACCGCTTCGCCCTGACCGGACCGGCCTCCGTGACCTTGCGCGACGGTGGCGCGGTGATCGACGGGTTGTCGATCGCGGCGGGCACGGGCCGGGTCACAGTCTCGGGCCGGGCCGGGCGGGATCTCGATCTGAAGGTGGCGATCCGCGCGCTGCCCCTGTCGTTGGCCCGGATCGCCGCGCCCGACCTCGCCCTCTCCGGTACGGTGGACGGCGATGCGGACCTCCACGGCCCCGCGGCGAGCCCGGAGGGTCATTACGCGCTCACCGTCTCCAAGCTTGTGGCACCCCAGACCCGGCAGGCCGGCCTGCCGCCGGTCGATGCCAGCGCCAAGGGTGCCCTATCGGACGGGCAGGCCAGCCTCGACGGCCGGATTACGGCCGGGCGCGGCGTCGCCCTGACGGTGGCGGGCTCGCTGCCCGTGGAGACCGGAGGCCCGCTGAACCTGCGCGCCCGCGGCACCCTGGACGCGTCCCTTGCCAACACGCTGCTGAGCACCGGCGGGCAGAGCGTCACAGGGCGGGTCGCCATCGATGGCGGCGTCACCGGCACCCTGGCGGCGCCCAAGGCCCAGGGTTCGGCGGTGCTGAGCGGCGGCAGTTTCACCGACCCGGTCAACGGCATCCGGCTGACCGCGATCGACGGGCGCGTGACCGGCCGCGGCGACAGCCTCGTGGTCGAGAGCCTGACGGCGTCCGCCCGGAACGGCGGCCGCCTCTCGGTCACAGGGCGGGTCGCCCTAGAGCCGGATTTCCCCGGCCAGTTCCATATCACCGCCGACAAGGCGGAGCTGGTCTCCAGCCCACTGATGAATGCGGTGTCGAGCGTCGATCTCACCCTGGCCGGCCCGCTGGCCCGGACGCCGCGGATCGCCGGCCGGATCGACATCGTGTCGATCGACGTGGCCGTGCCCGATCGGCTGCCCTCAACGGTGAAGCCCCTGCCGGGCGTGCGCCACGTCAACACGCCGCCCGACGTCCGGGCGCGGCTGGCGCTGCGGGCGGACCGCAAGGCGGCCGTCACACCCGGCAAACGGCAGAAGAAACCCGCCGTGCCGTTCGATGCCACCCTCGACGTGCGCATCGAGGCGCCAAGCCGGATCTTCGTGCGCGGGCGCGGCATCGATGCAGAGCTCGGCGGATCGCTCCGAGTCACCGGCACGTCGCGCGCGCCGAACGCAGTCGGTGGCTTCGGCATGCGCCGCGGGGTGTTCCAACTGGTCGGGCAGCGTCTCGATTTCAGCCGCGGCAACCTGACCTTCGCGGGCAGCCTGACCACGCCGGAACTCGATTTCGCCGCCGAGACCAAGGCCGGCGACGTCACCGCCCGGGTTGCGGTGAGCGGCTACGCGGACGCGCCGCAATTCAGCCTGACCTCCGATCCGGTCCTGCCCCAGGACGAGATCCTGTCGCGCCTGCTGTTCAAGAAGGCCGCGGGCGGCCTGTCGCCGTTCCAGGCACTCCAGCTCGCGCAGGCCGTGGCGCAGCTCTCGGGCGGTGCGGCCGGGCCGGACGTGTTCGAGCAGGCCCGCAAGAGCCTCGGACTCGACAGCCTCGACGTCTCCACGGGCGCCAGCGGCGGCCCGGCGCTCGGCGCCTCGCGCTACATTTCGGACCGCGTCTCCGTCGGTGTGAAGGCGGGCGCCAAGCCCGCCGACACCGCAGTTGGCGTCGATTTCGACGTGACGCGCCGGATCAAGCTGAAGGGCGAGGCGGGGAGCGATGGGCGCACCAGTCTGGGTGTCGGTGCGGAATACGAGTGGTAGGAGCGGGGCGTTCCTTGCTCCTCCGCTTGAAGCGACTGGCGTGCCGTCGATGATGGGCGCAATGCCTCACCCGTTTGCGGGCTGACGGATCCACGGATCAAGCTGGGCGATACGTGCGCAGGACCTAGCGAGGCTCCCTTCTCCCGTGCGGAAGAGGCGGCACGTCGCATCCTCTGAAAGCCGATATGGGAACATCGGAGTCCGCAAAGGCAGAGGGGGGTTGCGGACCTCCGGGTTCGCTTCTCCTGCGTGACCGATCGATCAATGACCGGATCACCGTCCACCACATCACGGTGTGCCCTCACCTTCAAAACCCACACCCCTTCAAACACCTCGGGCGAAGATCCGTTGGCCGGGCGCGACAAGTCTGCTTAGGTGTCGAAGTAAGCCGCGCGGTCAGCCGCGGTTCGGGTGGGAAACGCGAAGGGCGATGGACGAGCTTTTCGAGACGGATGACGATCCGGAGGTCCCGGAGGGCGGCTTCCTGCGGATGCTGCCGATCATCAACCGACGCGGCCTCCACGCCCGCGCCTCGGCGAAGTTCGTGCAGACCGTGGAGCGCTTCGACGCTGTGGTGACCGTCACCCGGGCGGGCGAGACCGTTGGCGGGCGGTCGATCATGGGCCTGCTGACGCTGGGCGCCGCCATGGGCACCCGCATCGCCGTTACGGCGGTCGGCCCGGATGCGCAGACCTGCCTCGACGCCATCGAGGCCCTGCTGGCCAACCGGTTTGGCGAGGACGAGTAGGAGGCCCGCTCAGGTCTCCCGGCCGGGCCACGTGCACAGGTCCGAGACCGGGCAGCGCGGGCAGGCGGGCTTGCGGGCCGTGCAGGTGTCGCGCCCGTGCCGGAACAGCCAGACATGGGCGCCGTCCTTGAACCGCTCCGGCACCGCAAGGGCGAGGCCGTCAGCCACCGCGTCCACCGTGCCGCCAGGGGCCAGCGGGATCCGGTTCGAGACCCGGAACACATGGGTGTCTACCGCGACCACCGGTTCGTGGAACGCGAAATTCGCCGTCACCTCGGCGCTCTTGCGGCCGATGCCGGGCAAGCGGCGCATCTCGGCTGCGCTGCGCGGAACCGTGCCGCCGTAGGTCTCGATCAGGGTCGCCGACAGCTTGACGATGTTGCGCGCCTTAGACGGCCCGAGCCCGACCGGCCGGATGATGTCGGTGATCTCCCCCTCGCCCAGTGCCCGCATCTCCGCCGGATCCTTGGCCAGGGCGAACAGCGCGTCGGCGATGCGCGCCACCGTCGGGCCGGTGGATTGGGCCGAGAGCAGCACGGTGACCAGAAGCCGGAACGGATCGGTGTCGTCGAACCCCGCCTTCGGGGCCGGATCGGCCGCGGCGAAGCGCGCCATCACGGCCTCGACCCGCTCAGGTGTTCCGGGGGATGCGGGCGCCGCGGGGCCCTTGGTCCGGCGGGGTTTGGGCCGGAGGCCGTGGAGTGTGTCGCGCGCCATGGGGACCAGCTAGGGTCGCGATGGCCGGACCGACACGCGGCGGATTGACGGCCCCGCTCAGCCCCGCGCCCGGCGCCAGGCCACCGGGCCGGCGCCGAAGTTGAGCATGCCGACCGCGATCGCATCGACACGGCGCAGCAGTGCAAGCCGCAGCACCCCGCTCCGGGCGGTGAGGCGGCCGGCCAACCCGATCCGCGCGGGCTCGGATGGTGCGGTGGCGGCCGGAGCGCGATCGTCGAAGACCGGTACGGAAACGGCCTGGGGCGCCCAGCCAGCGGGCCGTACGCCGAGGAGGCGGTCGGCCGGGATCGTCCGCGTAAGGCGCGCACGTTCCGCAGGCCGAACCGGCGCCGCGACGAGGCCGCCACCGCGGACCGGACGACCGAGAGTTGCCAAGCGGGTGCGGATCGCACGATCCACCACCTCGGCGGCATCGTGCGGCGCGAGGGGGCCAGCCTGCGCGTCCCGGCTCCAGGCCAGGGCGAGGTCGGGATGCGGCCGCTCCGACGCGGGCTCGCGCACCGCCGTCCCGGTGAGGCCACCCTGTATCACGGTGAAGCGTTGCGCCATCGCCTGTCCCGATCCTTCGACCAACCGTCCCAGTCCGGGACGCGGGGGCGCCCCGGAGGCGCCGTTCGGGTCGATGGCTTCAAGGACGGTGCCGCCCGGCGGATCAGCCCCCCGGGATCGCCAGCGGGTTGTCGGTGAGCGCGGCGGCGTCGGGCGCGTCCACCCGCGGCCGGCCCAGGAACGCGTCCCAGAGGCGCTGGACGAAGGCCGGGTCGAGGTCGCGCAGGATCAGCACCAGCCGCGAGGTGTGGTCGGGGTCGGGCCAGGCCGGCAGGGTCAGGGGCGCGTGGAACACGTGCTGGACCCCATGCACCACGATCGGGTGCTCCGGGTCATCGGCCAGCGCCACGATACCCTTGAGCCGGAGCAGCTTCGGGCCGTGGCCGGAGCGCAGCAGGTCCATAAACATCTCGAAGGCCGGGCGCGGCACCGGCGCGGCGCTGGTCAGGCACACGGCCTGGATCGCCGCATCGTGGCGGTTCACGTCGGCCTGGTGCGGAAGTTCCAGGGCCGCGTCGCCGAGCCAGGCGCGAACGTCGGCGCCCTTGCCGTCGAGGCCGAACAGCCCGCCGAGCAAGTCCTCGGCCGGCGCGTCCGGGGGCAGGATCGGGGCTGCCGGGTTGAGGGCGGCGAGCCGCGCGCGGATCCCGGCGGTGTCGCCGGCGAGGTCCGCCTTGGTCAGGACGATGCGGTCCGCCACCGCGGCCTGCCGGACGGCCTCCGGGTGGGTGTCGAGGGAGGCGGCACCAGTCGCCGAATCCACCACCGTCACCACCGCCTGCAGGCGGTACCGCAGCACCAGGTACGGGTGATAGATCAGCGCGTGCAGGATCGGCGCCGGGTCGGCCAGCCCGGTGGTCTCGATCACAACCCGGCGGAACGGCGTGATCCGGCCGTTGTCGCGCTTGCGCAGCAGGTCCTCGAGGGTGGCGATCAGGTCGCCCCGCACCGTGCAGCACAGGCAGCCGGCGCCGAGCAGGACCATGTCCTCGTCGATGGACTCAATCAGCAGATGGTCGAGCCCGATCTCGCCGAACTCGTTGACGATCACCACCGTGTCGGCGAGTGCCGGATCGCGCAGCAGCCGGTTCAGCAGCGTGGTCTTGCCGGCTCCCAGGAAGCCGGTGAGCACGGTGAGTGGGATGGGCTCCGGGCGGCGAGGATCCGAGACGGGCGAGGCAGTCGATGACATGGCCGCCGAGATGGGGTTTTTCGGGTCCGGAGGCAACGCGTCGGCGTGCGATGCCGGGCTGCCGCTACTCCTCGGCGGCGGCCTTCTTGCCCTGAGGCTTCTTCACCTCGGCCTTCCGGGCCTCGGGCTTGGCCGACGACCGCTGGGCTGCG
Source organism: Methylobacterium sp. WL64 (assembly GCF_008039945.1). NCBI lineage: Bacteria > Pseudomonadati > Pseudomonadota > Alphaproteobacteria > Hyphomicrobiales > Methylobacteriaceae > Methylobacterium > Methylobacterium sp. WL64. The sequence continues at coordinate 48,774 of NZ_VRVA01000027.1, read as the reverse complement.
GGCTTGGCGGGGGACTTGGCGGCGGGCTTCGAGAGGCCCTTGCCGGGCTTGGCCTCCGGCATGCCCGGTGTCTCGACGGACGTGTAGGCGCTGGCGTTGCGCGGCAGGCCGTGGGCCGGCTTCGCGGCGACCTTCGAGGCCGGCTTGGCCGCGGCCTTGGCGGCGCTCGCCGCCTTGGCCTGCTCCAGCCGGGTCTCGCGGGCCTGCTTGGCGGCCTGCAGCGCGGCCTCGCGCTTGGCCTTGGCGGCTTCCAGCTTGGCGGCGCGCGTGTTGGCGGCTGCGGATTTCTGGGCGTTCTCCTGGGCCTCCAGGATCTGCTGGCCCTCCGCCGGGTTGCGGCCGACCCAGACCGCGATCGGCTGGAGCGGTGCCCGCGGCGGCAGCGTCCGGGCGCGCAAGGCCGGGCTGGAGAAGGCCGCCATGGCGAGGGCGGGGGAATTGGCTGCGGAACCGCCGATGAGCTGCGCCGCCGAGCCCGGAGCGCTGACCGCGCCGGCGCCGTCGTCGATCGCGGGGGGCTTCTTGCCGCCGCAGACGTAGGGGCGGATGTCCGGCGGCGCGCCGAGCGCGGAGGCCGGCAAGGCATCGAGGGTCGGGCTGGTCCAGCCGGCGCTCTGGGTGAAGGCGTAGTCGAACAGGTCGGCAGCCTTCACGTCGCGCTCGCGGGGGCTCGGCTGGCCCATCACGATGGTGATGACCCGGCGGCCGTTGCGCGAGGCGGTCGCCACCACGTTGAAGCCGCCCGAGCAGATGAAGCCGGTCTTCATGCCGTCGGCGCCGGGATAGCGGCCGAGCAAGCCGTTGTGGTTCGCCATGACGGCGCGGCCGAACTGGATCGCCGAGATCGAGAACAAGTCGTGGGAATCCGGGAAGTCGCGGATCAGCGCCCGGGCCAACACCGCCATGTCGCGGGCCGAGGTCCACTGGCGCGGGTCGGGCAGGCCGTTGGGATTGGTCCAGCGGCTGTCGCGCATGCCGATCCGCTGCGCGGTCTCGTTCATCTGGTCGGCGAAGCCTTCGACCGAGCCGCCGAGCGTCTCGCCGATGGCGTAGGCCACGTCGTTGGCCGACTTGACCATGATGATCTTGAGGGCGTTGTCGAGGGTCAGCTGCGTGCCCGGCTTGAAGCCCATCTTAGAGGGCGGCTCGGAGGCCGCCGCCGCCGAGATCGTGACCATCGAGTCGAGTGAGACCTTGCCCTGCCGCACCAGATCCAGGGCGACGTAGGTGGTCATCAGCTTGGTGATCGAGGCCGGGTACCAGGGATCGGTCGGCGCCTGGGCGTAGATCACTTTGCCGGAATCGACATCGACCACGAGGATCGGGGCGGTGACCGCGTTGGCGGCCTGGATCCCGATCAGACTCGTGCCGAGAAGACCAGTCAACGCCGCGAGTCCGACGGTTACGCGCCGGAGGAGAGAAGAGGACATTCGAGCCCGACTCGTCAGAGGATCGCCAGGGTCGGCGCCGAGGCACCGGACGTCCGGCCGGCAGGCCGGGATTCTCGCGGCTCGGACCGCTGGAGGCGATCGTCGTGCTGCATCACGGCATGAACGTCGCTACCGTGGCAAGAGCAAGGCGAGACGCGACCGCGGGTCTGCGTGGCCCGGCGGCCAGTGGTCCGCGGGCCGTCCGCCGCTTATGTGCGGGATGGCGGTGAGGCGAGAAGAGTTCGGGAACAGCGGTGGCTTACGCGGTCAAGGAAATCTTCCACACCCTGCAGGGGGAGGGCGCCCAGGCGGGACGCGCCGCGGTGTTCTGCCGATTCGCCGGCTGCAATCTGTGGTCGGGTCGGGAGGCGGATCGCGCAGCCGCGGCCTGCCGGTTCTGCGACACCGACTTCGTCGGGTTGGACGGGGAGGGCGGCGGACGCTTCGCCGACGCGGCGGCGCTGGCCGGCGCCATCGCGCGGACCTGGTCCGGGGGGCCGGAGAGCCGCTACGTCGTGTTCACCGGCGGCGAGCCGCTGCTCCAGCTCGACACGCCCCTGATCGAGGCCGTGCACGCCGAAGGTTTCGAGATCGCCATCGAGACCAACGGCACGCTGCCCGCCCCCCCGGGCATCGACTGGATCTGCGTCAGCCCCAAGGGTGCCAATCTTCTGGCGCAAAAGACCGGGCACGAATTGAAGCTCGTCTATCCCCAGGCCGACGCCGACCCGGCGGATTTCGTCGGCCTCGCCTTCCGGCATCGCTTCCTGCAGCCGATGGACGGCCCGGAGCAGCGCGCCAGCACCCAGGCCGCCATCGCGTATTGCCGTCAGGACGCCCGCTGGCGCCTGTCCTTGCAGACGCACAAAATCATCGGGATACCGTAGGGAGGCCGGACGCGCCGTTCGCCACGCCGACCGTCGGGCCTGCCTTGGCTGAACAGGGCCATGATCTCCCTTCCCGAGCCGATACCAAGAGGAGTGGCGCTGTGGCCGACGCCCCATGCGGCGCGATCCGGGCTGCGCTCAACGCATCACCCCTCCGAGGGGCCGCACCAGCCGGGCAGGTAGCCGGCGTCCTTGGACTTGGCCAGCGCCATCGCCTTCTCCAGCGCCTCGGAGAAGTCGGCCTCGATGCGCTTCTCCTTGATGTTGCGGCGTAAAAAGTCCGCCCACAGGAACTCACTGAACGGCGTCGTGTCCTTGGCGAAGCCGCCCGCCCGGCGCAGCTCGCCTGCGAGGCTGCGGAACGGATCGTCGACGAGGTCCCCGATCGCCTTCGGGATGGCCTTGAAATCCTGGCGGACACCCGCGGCGTCGTAGGGGTAGACCCAGGATTTGTGGTCGCAGACCGTCCAGAACGCATCCTTCTCCAGGTGATGCAGGTCGGCCAGCACAGTGACCAGCACGCTCTCGACGCCCTCTTCCTGCAGGGCCCGGGAGAGATGGTGGTGGTCCACCACGTAGTGGCGCTTCTTCGGGCCGAGCACGGTCGGAATCATGTGCGCCCCGAGGAACGCCTTCTTCTTGTCGCCGTCGTAGCTGCGCCAGCGCCGCCGCTTCTCCTCGACCTCCCGGTAGCCCACCGTCATCTGCGTCGGGCGCAAATCGGCGATCGGGATCGGCTTCAGAAGCGGCTCGCGGACGGGCATGACCTGGGCTTTCTGCGTTGTTCTGTCGCGCAGATCACACAGACGGTCGTGCAGCGGAAGTGCGACGCGGCCGGATCACGCTCACGATTTGCCGAGCGGTCCGGCGCGCACGGCGTCCAGCACGAACACCCTGATCGCCGAGGACAGGTTCTGGCCGCCGCGCCCGGCATCGATCGTCCCGACGAGCGCCTGGACCGACTGGCCGCGCGCCTCCGCAACCTCCCGCAACGCCGCCCAGAACGGATCCTCCAGGGATACGCTGGTGCGGTGCCCGGCTATCACCACGGAGCGCTTGCTGATGCCGGCGCTCACGCCGGGTCGGTCACGAACGAGGCAGTCATGCGGTCGCGTCCGGATCCGGCTCCGCGCGCTCGAGCCGGTGGCCCTCGTGGCGGTCGGTCTCGAGGGCCTTGCGCCGCTGCTGCAGGGTCTTGGCCTTCTTCGGCCGCCCGAAGGCGATCCGGTTCTCCTCGGCCTTGGCATCCTCAGCCGCGCGGGCCTTGGCTTTGCGGACCTGGCGCAGGTTGATGATCTCGGCCACGGACCGCCTCCCAGTTCTTGGTCGGGGGCAGGGGCCCCAAGTCACCGGGGCTCCGTCCCGGACCCCACGAGGTCCCGGACCTTGTGGGGTCCGGGATGTGTCAGCGACTCAATCGGCGCTGGGGGCCAGCATCGTCTCCGGCCGAACGACGCGCTCGAACTCCGCCTCGGTGACGTAGCCGAGACGCAACGCCTCCTCCTTGAGGGTGGTGCCGTTCTTGTGCGCGGTCTTGGCGATCTCGGCGGCCTTGTCGTAGCCGATCGACGGGGCGAGGGCGGTCACCAGCATGAGCGAGCGGCTCATCAGGTCGGCGATCTTGTCCTCGTTGGCCTTGATGCCGACCACGCAATTGTCGGTGAAGCTCACCGCGGCGTCGGCCAGCAACCGGATCGATTGCAGCACCGCGTTGGCGATCACCGGCTTGAACACGTTCAGCTCGAAATTGCCCTGCGAGCCGGCGAAGCTCACCGTGGTGGCGTTGCCGACGACCTGGCAGCAGACCATGGTCAGCGCCTCGCACTGCGTGGGGTTGACCTTGCCGGGCATGATCGAGGAGCCGGGCTCGTTCTCGGGCAGCGACAGCTCGCCGAGGCCGGAGCGCGGGCCGGAGCCGAGCAGGCGGATGTCCTGGGCGATCTTGAACAAGCCGGCAGCCAGCGCCGCCAGCGCGCCCTGCGTAAACACCAGCGCGTCGTGGGTCGCCAGCGCCTCGAACTTGTTGTCGGCGCTGGTGAATTCCAAGCCGGTCAGCGCCGCGACCTGAGCGGCGAATTTCTCTGCGAAGTCGGGATGCGCGTTGAGGCCGGTTCCGACCGCGGTGCCGCCCTGGGCGAGCGCCAGCACGCCGGGCAACGTCGCGGCGACGCGCGAGCCGCCGAGCGCCACCTGGGCGGCGTAGCCCGAGAATTCCTGGCCGAGGGAAACCGGGGTCGCGTCCTGCAGGTGGGTCCGGCCGATCTTCACGATCGATGCGAACGCCTGCGCCTTGGCGTCGAGCGCCGTGTGCAGGTGCGTGAGCGCCGGCATCAGCCGACCACTGATCTCCCGGGCCACGGCGATGTGCATGGCGGTCGGGAAGGTGTCGTTCGAGGATTGGCCGCGGTTGACATGATCGTTCGGGTGGATCGGCGTCTTGCCGCCGCGCTGGCCCCCCAGGGCCTCGTTGGCGAGGCTTGCGATGACCTCGTTGGCGTTCATGTTGGACTGGGTGCCCGAGCCGGTCTGCCAGACCACGAGCGGGAATTCCGCGTCGTATCGGCCGGCCACCACCTCGGCGGCGGCCGCCGCAATGGCGTCGGCGAGCTTCGGCTCCAGGGCGCCGAGGTCCTTGTTCACCAGCGCGGCGGCCTGCTTCACAAGGCCCAGGGCGTGGACCAGCGGGGCCGGCATGCGCTCGGTCCCGATCTTGAAGTTCTGGATCGAGCGCTGCGTCTGCGCGCCCCAGTACCGGTGGGCCGGGACCTCGATCGGCCCGAAGGTGTCGGACTCGGTGCGGGTGGCGGTTCCGGTCTCGGTGGGCGACATCGTGGCCTCTACGTTTGGTGCAGTGCGGTGCCTACTTAAATGAGGCACGGATGAATCGCGATGCCGGTTTTCCCCGGCGCCGGACAAGAGTGGGGCTCTGTTCCCGCCGGATAAGGAGCCGATGAGCGCGACGATCGACCGAACCGACCGCGATCTGGCGGAGGGCGCGTCCGCCCGGTTCCGCCCGCCCGTGCCGCGCCCGCTGCGCGAGCCGCTGGGCCTGTTCGACTTCCTCCGGGCCGCCCGCAAGAACCCGATCACGACTTGGATGGAGGTGCACTTCAAGGAGCCGATCGTGGCCGCCGATGGCGCCATGGGCCGGATCACCGTGGTGAGCGACCCGGCTTTGATTCGCTACCTGCTGGTCGAGAATGTCGAGGGTTACCGCAAGGACGATCTGCAGCGCCGGGTGCTGGCGCCGGGCCTGGGCAACGGGCTTCTGAGCGCCGAGGGCGACGAGTGGCGGCTCCAGCGCCGGACGCTTGCCCCAATCTTCAACGCCCGCACGGTGCAAGGCTTCTCCGACGCGATGAACGCGGCCGGGGCCAAACTGGGGCGCCGCCTCGCCCGCCGGGGCGGCAAGCCCGTCGACGTGGCGCTGGAGATGACCCGCGTCACCCTCGACGTGCTGGAGCGGACGATCTTCACGCAAGGCCTGCCGGGCGATCCGGACGCGCTGGGGCGCGCCATCACCCGGTTCCTCGAGGCGGTCGGGCCGATCGATCCGCTGGACGTGTTCGGCGTGCCCGACTTCGTGCCGCGCATCGGCCGCCTGCGGGCACGGCCGGCCGGGCGCTTCTTCGCCGAGGTGGTCGACGAGCTCATCGCCCGGCGCAAGGTGCTGATGGGGAAGGACGAGGCCCCCCGCGACCTGCTTACCCTCCTGCTCGCCGCGCAGGATCCCGAGACCGGCAACGGCCTTTCGGACCTCGCCGTGAAGGCCAACATTGTCACCTTCATCGCGGCCGGCCACGAGACCACGGCCAATTCGCTGACCTGGGCAGTCTACTGCCTGTCGCAGGATCCCGCCGCGCAGGCTCGGGTGGAGGCCGAGGTCGACGCGGCGGGCGCGGACGATTTCGCCGTGGAGCAGCTGCCCTACACGCGGGCGGTGATCGAAGAGGCGATGCGCCTGTTCCCGCCGGTGCCGTTCCTCAGCCGGCAGGCAACCCGGGACGACCGGCTCGGCCGGATCAAGATTCCGCGCGGCTCGCTCGTGATGGTGGCGCCCTGGGTACTCCACCGCCATCAGACGCTGTGGCAGAATCCGGAGGCGTTCATCCCGGAGCGCTTCCTACCCGAGAACCGCGACGCGATCCCGCGCTTTGCCTACTTGCCCTTCGGGGCCGGCCCGCGGGTCTGCATCGGCCAGAGCTTCTCCATCCAGGAAGCCGTGATCGTGCTGGCCCACGTGGTCCGGGCTGTGCGCTTCCACCTGCCGGCAGACCACCCGCCGGTCAGCCCACTTCACCGGGTGACGCTGCGGCCTGAGCACGGCCTGCGGATGGAGGCCGAGCTGCGGCGTTGAATGGGTTGCCGGGGTACCGGCCGGTTCATATCTTCTGGGCCGGGCGGAGGGAGCCCCCCGATGTCTAACACCGCAGCGCTCGCTACGCTGGACTACGCCGGGCAGGTCGCCCGCGTCCTGCGGTCCAAAGCCAAGACGGAGAAGTTCGTAGCGGAGCAGTCGAAACTTCAGGCCGAGACCCTGAAGGTCGGTCGGGGTCGCATGCTTACCCCGCTTTCGATCGGCTTCGCCGGCATGGCCGCGTTCTTCGGGCCGGTGCCGCCTTCGTCAAACTGTTCGGATGTGACGACTGCCTGGTAAGGAGACGGACTGGCTGGAGTGCTTCGCCATATCGGACTGATTTTTGGGCGTATGCTTCAATCGCTCCAGCGTGCCTCAAGCCGGCGTGTGTTGCGATCATAGATGCGCGCAGCCACGAAGAGCCCCCCAAGACCAAGCGTCGACATGGCGACGGCGATCGTTAGGATTTGAAAGGCGTAGCTCTGGGGCATCCTGCTACGCGTCTGGGCGCAGGAACAACCGGATCGCGATCCGCCAGATCAAATGTCGGATGGGAGACGCGAGCAGGAAAGCTTAGCCGCTATTGACGAAGACATCTGCGGGATGCTGAACCAGCGGACTGATGAACGTCGTTCCGACCGTGAGGAGCGCCGTATTGTCGAAGACGGTCGCGACGAGCTTCACGCCCTCATCGAAGCGTTTCGCACGATTCTTGCGCTCCGCCGCCGACAAGAGGGGCTCCGCAAAAATCTCGTCCACCGGTGAATCCCCGAGCCCTCGATTCGGCCCGGTGAGTTCAGCTCTTCTTCCGGAACGCGTCCAGGCTCACGACCTCGGCGCTGCCCTCTTCACCGTCCTTCTTGGCGGCGGGGCGGGGGGCCTTCTCGTCGGGCTTGTCGCCTTGCGCGGCGGGGGCCGGCAGGCCCTTCGGGGCGGCCGAACCGATCGTGGCGAGCCCGGACCCCTTGGGCCGGACCTCGGTCGGCTCGGAGCCGGCCCCGCGCGGGCCGGTCTTGGCCTGGGTGGCGTTGGCCTCTTCGGGCGCCTCGCCGGCCTCGCTGAGATCGAACTTCAGGCCGAACTGCACGGAGGGGTCGAAGAAGCCCGACAAGGCGTCGAACGGCACCAGCAGCCGCTCCGGCACGCCCGAGAAGGACAGGCCGACCTCGAACGTGTGCTCATGGACGCTGAGGTCCCAGAATTGGTGCTGCAGGACGATGGTCATGTCCTGCGGGTATTTCTCGCGCAGGGCCTGCGACATCCGCACGCCGGGCGCCTCAGTCCGGAACGAGACGTAGAAGTGATGGTCGCCCATCAGCCCGTCCCGGGCGGCATCGGTCAGCACCTTGCGGACGACGCCGCGGAGGGCGTCCTGCACCAGGAGATCGTAGCGAATCAGGTCGTCTGCCATCTGCGGTCGCGCTCTAGCCCGGTCTGCGCCCGGCGCCCCGCCGCGGATGGCCGGACCGAGGAAATGAGTGACGACTTCTGGTGCCGGGCGCCTTCATGCCCCGCCTTCACGATGCGAACCGCGAGGACTTGAGACCGATCTTGGAAACCGCTTACGCGGCCACCGCCACCGAAGCAAAAGTGTCATTGGCGACTCTTGCAAAGGCCCGATAACGGCGGAACCATACCGAACGAAAGATCAACCTTTACGCCTTCGTCGAACCTGCTTCGCCCCCGCCTGAGACCAGTCCAACTCCGTCGGCCTTGCGGCCATCGGTCCTGGGCTCAGGTGGAGGCGCCGGGTACCGCCCCCGGGTCCGATCGGTTTATTGCGAAGATCGTTTATCGCCATAGCCGGCCTCGCGACCGGCTCCCAAGATATAGAGGGGATCGGTCCGGTTTTGAAGCCCGATCGTGTCGCGCCACTGTCTCAGGGCGAACCTCTTGACCAGGCTGTTGCCGGAAGTGCGCAGTTGAGCCGTCCCGCGCCCATGCTCGACCGGATCTGGGGGGTGATCTGGCGGCTCGCACTGCTGGTCGGCCTCGTGATCGTCTATCTCGGCGCCGCGAGCCTGCTCTCCCTGGTGACCGTCCGGGTCGGGTTCGACCTGTGGGCGGGGATCGATCCGTTCCTGCCGACCGAGCGCCGACCGTTCCTCGGCGCCGTGGAACTCGCCCACCGCGCGTTCGCGGTCGATGCCCTGCGCCAAATCTACCTCGCCGCCCTGGTTCTAGGCGGCGCCTGGTGGCGCGACCCCGCCGGCTGGCGCCGACGCCTCGCCCTCGACCGCGAGCGCCCGAATGGGATGCGGCCGGTCGCGCTGCTGGCGCTCCTCCTGGTCTGGCCGGTGCTGCACATCGCCTGGGTCACAGGCACCGCCGAATTATTCGGCGCGAGCTTCGGCCAGCGGGTGCGACTGTCGCCGTTCATGAGCCAGAGCGCGGTCGCGGCCTGGTTGCTCTATCTCGCGGTGCTGGCGCCCGTTGCCGAGGAGCTGCTGCTGCGCGGGGAGGCCTTCGCCCGCGCCCGGGACGCCCTGGGGCCTTTGGGGGCGGTGCTGATCACGGCCGTGATCTTCGCGGCGGCCCATGTCTCGTCCTGGGGGCTCGCCCGGCCGGTCTCGCTGCTGCCGCTCGCGCTGGTGCTCGGCTGGCTGCGCTGGCGCACCGGCCGGCTCTGGCCGGGCATCGCGCTCCACGGCTGGTCGAACCTCGCTTTGGTGACCTACGTGCTTTGGCCGACCTGAGCGCGTGACAAGGGCGGACCGGGTCCGGCGATGACGGTGGATAGGCGGGCCGCGCGCTTGCCGGCGGCGCCGCACACGCGCAGGAATACGGGATGGACGCCTATCACAACCTGTTGCGGCGCATCCTCGACGAGGGCGTGGCCAAGGACGACCGCACCGGCACCGGGACGATCTCGGTGTTCGGCCACCAGATGCGCTTCGATCTGTCCGCAGGCTTCCCGCTGGTCACCACGAAGCGGCTGCACCTGCGCTCGATCATCCACGAGTTGCTCTGGTTTCTGACCGGCGACACCAACGTGGCCGCCCTGCGGGCCAACGGCGTGACCATATGGGACGAGTGGGCCGACGAGCACGGCGACCTCGGCCCGGTCTACGGCCGGCAATGGCGCTCCTGGGCCAAGCCCGACGGCGGCAGCGTCGACCAGATCGCCTGGGTGCTTGAGGAGATCCGACGCAATCCCGATTCCCGCCGCCTGATCGTCTCGGCTTGGAACCCTGCCGACCTCGACCGGATGGCCTTGGCCCCCTGCCACTGCCTGTTCCAGTTCTACGTGAGCGACGGTCGCCTCTCCTGCCAGCTCTACCAGCGCTCGGCCGACGCCTTCCTGGGCGTGCCGTTCAACATCGCCAGCTACGCGCTCCTGACCCACATGATCGCCCAGGTGACCGGACTCGGGGTCGGCGACTTCGTCCACACCTTCGGCGACGCGCATCTCTACCGGAACCACATGGAGCAGACCCGGATCCTGCTGGACCGGGCGCCACGCCCACTGCCGCAGGTGCGGCTCAACCCGGAGGTCCGCGACCTGTTCGCCTTCCGGTACGAAGACATCGCCATCGAGAACTACGACCCGCACCCGGCCATCTCGGCCCCGGTGGCGGTATGAGCACGACCATCTCGCTGGTCGCCGCGATCGCCCGCAACGGCGTGATCGGCCGCGACAACGGGCTCGCCTGGCAGCTGTCCAGCGACCTGAAGCGGTTCAAGGCCCTGACCATGGGCAAGCCGATGCTGATGGGCCGACGGACCTGGGCCTCGATCGGCCGTCCGCTTCCGGGCCGCCGCACCCTGGTGCTCACCAGGGATCGCAGCTTCCGCGCCGAGGGCGCCGAGGTGGTCCACGATTGGGATGCCGCCGCGGAGGCCGCGGCTGCGCCGGAGCTCATGGTCGTGGGCGGGGCGGAGATCTACGCTCTGGCCCTGCCCCACGCCGACACGCTCCACCTGACGGAGGTCGAGGCCGAGCCGGAGGGCGACGTGCGCTTCCCCGCCTTCGATCGCACCGCGTTCCGCGAGACGTTTCGCGAGGCGCACCTGGCCGGCCCGCGCGACGAGCACGCCTTCGCGTACGTCGATTGGGCGCGTATCCGCTGAGGCGCGCCGCCGCGGTTGTGTTCCGGCCTGTGCGTGCCCACCTGCCAGCCTTGACAGCATGGGGCGCACACCCGCAGGTGCCTGTCGGGCGTGCGATCTCATGGGGCTCCGGGCCTCGTGAGAAGAGCCGCCCGCGCAGGCGTTTAGCCAACAAACCGACCTACCCGTCCCACGAACGGGCCGGTGGGCGGGATGAGGTGGGCGAGCGTGGCCGTTCAGGCAGGGAGACGCGGTCCGGGGAGCACGCTCAGTGTGCGGACCGGGTGCGGGCAGGCAGGAGACGACGGCTAGGATGCTTTGGAGCAATCAGAGCGGCGGTGGCGGCGGCGGCCCGTGGGGTCGGCCTGGCGGCAACGGCGGCGGCCCGTGGGGTAACGGCGGCGGCGGCAAGACCCCGCCCAACCTTGAGGACCTGCTCCGGCGCGGGCAGGACCGCCTGCGCGGCCTGATCCCGGGCGGCGGCAACAGCAACAACGGCTATGGCGGCGGAGGCCCGAGCGGCATCGGCGGCGGCCGCAGCGCCGTGGTGATCGCGGGGCTCGCGGTTGCGGTCTGGCTCGCCACCGGCTTCTACACCGTCTACCCGCGCCAGGTCGGCATCGAGACGATCTTCGGCCGCTACGTCGGCACCAAGGGCGAGGGCCTGCGCTACAATTTCCCCTATCCGATCGGCGGCGTGGTCAAGCCGGATGTCGGTTCGCAGAACTCGATCCAGATCGGTTTCCGCGCCGGGCCCGGCAGCCAGGGCCGCAACCGCGACGTGCCGGACGAGAGCCTGATCCTCACCGGCGACGAGAACATCGTCGATCTCGACTTCGAGGTGCAGTGGCGGATCAACCCGCTCAAGGCCTCCGACTTCGTGTTCAACCTTCAGAATCCCGAGGGTACTATCAAGGCGATCTCCGAGAGCGCGATGCGTGAGGTGATCGGCCGCCGCAACATCCAGGCGATCCTGACCAACGAGCAGTCGAGCATCGCCCAGGAGGTGAAGGAGATGGTCCAGAAGGCGCTGGACGAGTACGGCGCCGGGGTGCGGATCGAAGTGGTGCAGCTCGTCTCGGTGAACCCGCCGCCGGAAGTCCGGCCGGCCTTCATCGACGTGAACGCCGCCCAGCAGGACGCCGACACGGCACAAAACGAAGCCAAGACCTACGCCAGCCGCGAAGTGCCGCAGGCAAGGGGCCGGGCGTCGCAGATCTTCCAGCAGGCCGAGGCCTACCGGACGAAGGCGACGGCCGACGCAACCGGCCAGGCCGCGCGCTTCAGCGAGGTTTACGCCTCCTACAAGGCCGCCCCGGCCATCAGCCGCGAGCGGCTCTTCCTGGAGACGATGGAGAAGGTCCTGGGCTCCGTGAACAAGGTGATCATCGACCAGAACGGCGCACAGCCGGGCTCGGGCGCCGCGGCAGGCGTCCTGCCGGTGCTGCCCCTCACCGAGTTCGGGGCCCGCGCCCAGTCCCCGGCCACCACGGGAGCCGCCCGATGAAACAGGCTCTCCGCACCGGCCTGATCGCCATCGCGGCGATCGTCGCGATCGGGCTCTATGCCTCGATCTTCACCGTCGGCCAGATGCAGCAGGCCCTCGTCCTGCAATTCGGCCGCGTCCGCGCGGTGCTCAACGCCACCGGCGAGGAAAAGCCCGGCCTCTACTTCAAAGTGCCGTTCGTCGAGAACGTCGTGATCTTCGACAAGCGCGTGCTCGACCTCGACCTGCCGGTGCAGACGGTGCTCACCGCCGACCGGCAGAACCTCGAGGTGGACGCCTTCGCGCGCTACCGCATCCTGGATCCGCTGCGCTTCTACCAGGCGGTGGGCAATATAGGGCTCGCCAACCAGCGGCTCGCCAGCTTCACCAATTCCGGCCTGCGCAACGTGCTCGCTCGCTCGACCCGCGACGCCATCGTCAAGACCGAGCGCGGCCAGCTGATGCACCAGATCCAGGAGGACGTGAATCGGCAGGCCAAGGCGCTGGGCATCGAGATCGTCGACCTGCGCATGACCCGGGTGGACCTGCCCGCGCAGAACTCGGCTGCCGTCTACAAGCGGATGAAGACCGAGCGTGAGCGCGAGGCCGCCGACATCCGCGCCAACGGCGACCAGAGCGCCGCCACGATCCGCGCCAAGGCCGACCGCGAGGTCACCGTGATCCTCGCCGAAGCGACGCAAAAGTCCGAGCAACTGCGCGGCCAGGGCGACGCCGACAAGAACCGGATCCTCGCAGAGGCATTCGGCAAGGACCCGGACTTCTTCAGCTTCTACCGCTCGATGCAGGCTTACGAGACTGGTCTGAAGGGCTCCGACACGCGGCTGGTGATCAGCCCCAGCTCGGACTTCTTCCGCTACTTCAGCGACCCGCAGGGCCGGGCGACGGCTTCGGCGCCGCGCACGCCGCGCGGGCCCACGGACCCGACCGCTTCGACGGGCGCGACGCGCTGACCGCTGGCGCCCCGGCGCCAGCAGACTACGATGCAAGAAAATACGCGGGCGGCCGATTCCGGTCGGCGGCCCGCGAAACCGGAAACGCGTTCTTGAAGAGGTCGACTATGCACCCCGTCGTGAGCGCCCCCCGGGCGTCCTTCGGCCGCGCGCAGGCGCAGCCCCGTTCCCGCACCCGCTCGTTCATGGCGGCGATCCTGGTCGGCGCCTCGTTCGCGACGGCGTCCCTTCCGGTCACGGCCTTCGCCAAGGGCCCGGCCTCGCTGGCCGACCTTGCCGATCAGGTCACCGACGCGGTGGTCAACATCTCCGCCTCTACCACGGTCGATGCGCGCAGCAGCCGCACCATGCCGCAGCTGCCGCCGGGCACGCCCTTCGAGGACCTGTTCGAGGAGTTCTTCAACCGCCGCGGCGGCAAGGGCGGTGACAAGGGTGGCGAGCGGGGCGACAACGACTCGCCGCGCCAGCAGCGCAAGTCGAACTCCCTCGGCTCCGGCTTCATCATCGACACGTCCGGCATCGTGGTGACCAACAATCACGTCATCGGCGACGCCAACGACATCCAGGTGATCCTGCACGACGGCACCAAGCTGAAGGCCGAGATCATCGGCAAGGACTCGAAGATCGACCTGGCGGTGCTGCGCGTGAAGCCCACTGCCGAGCGCCCGCTGAAGGCAGTCCCGTTCGGCAAGTCCGACACGATGCGCCCGGGCGACTGGGTAATCGCCATCGGCAACCCGTTCGGCCTCGGCGGCTCGGTCTCGGCCGGCATCGTCTCGGCGCGCGGCCGGAACATCGAGTCCGGTCCCTACGACAACTACATTCAGACCGACGCGGCCATCAACAAGGGCAATTCCGGCGGCCCGCTGTTCAACATGGACGGCGAGGTGATCGGCATCAACACGGCGATCCTGTCGCCCACCGGCGGCTCGGTGGGTATTGGCTTCGCGGTACCGTCGGATACGGCCAAGCCCGTGATCGACCAGTTGCGCGACTTCGGCGAGGTCCGCCGCGGCTGGCTCGGCGTTCGCATCCAGAATGTCGACGACGCCACCGCGGAGGCGCTCAACCTGAAGGGCGGCGCGCGTGGCGCCCTGGTGGCCGGCGTCGACGAGAAGGGTCCGGCCAAGACCGCCGGAATCGACGTCGGCGACGTCATCCTGAAGTTCAACGGCGCCCCGGTGAAGGCGTCGGCCGACCTGCCCCGGATCGTCGCGTCGACGCCCGTGGGGCAAAAGGTCGACGTGGTCGTGGTCCGCAAGGGCGAGGAGCTGACCAAGCCGGTCACGCTCGGCCGGCTCGAGGACACCGACAAGCCGCAGCTCGCCAACCTGCGCCAGCCTGAAGCCGAGAGCACGACCCGTCAGGCTCTGGGGCTGAACCTCTCCGGTATCACCGATGAGTTGCGCAAGAAGTACTCCATCAAGGACACCGTGAAGGGCGTGGTCGTCACGCGCGTCGATCCGAACTCGACGGCCGCCGACAAGCGTATCCAGCCCGGCGAAGTCATCGTCGAGGTCGGCCAGGAGGCGGTCAGCACGCCCGCCGAGGTGTCCAAGCGGGTCGACGCCTTGAAGAAAGACGGCCGCAAGTCCGTCCTGCTGTTGGTTGCGAGCGCCACCGGCGATGTGCGCTTCGTGGCGATCGGGCTCGAGTAAGCCGGATCTGACCGAGAGAGCTTGGAGGCCGTCGCTCCGGAAGGATGCGGCGGCCTTCATTTTTGCGGCTAGGCTCAATGGCTCATGGAGACCCACTCCGCGGCGCTTTCCCGCTCGGTCCCAGGTCGCGTTAGCCTGCGCACTGCGCGAGAAGCGAAGGGGCCACTCGAGTAGGCCAAGGGCTTGGCGGATGCGCGGGTCGATGAAAAGCTCATCACCAAAAGCGACATCCGCGACGTTCAGGCCGGCATCGAGGCTCTCAGCCTCAAGATAAAGTCAGACATCGGTACGACCGAAGGCGCAATCACTTCCGCAAAGAGCGAGATGGTGCGCCGGATTTTGGGTTAGACAGGCCTTCAGGGCCAAGCCCGGCCGTGTGCCATCGTCATGCTCGACGGCATCCGCATTCACGAACCCGTCAAACCACGAACTCGGCCACCGCGAAGCCCTGCAGGTACAGCAGCGCGGTGAGGTCGCCGCGCTCGATCCGGACCCGGGCGGCGGCCGCGACCGCAGGCTTGGCCCGGAAGGCCACACCGAGGCCGGCCTCGTCCAGCATGTCGAGGTCGTTGGCGCCGTCACCGACCGCCAGGGTCTCGGCGGGGCTGAGCCCGAGGCCATCGCGCAACTCGATGAGCGCCGCGCGCTTCTCGGCCTTGCCGACGATCGGATCCACCACCACCCCGGTGAGCCGCTCGTCCGCGACGCCGAGCACGTTGGCCCGGTGCTCCTCGAACCCGATCATCTTGGCGATCGGCCCGGTGAACAGGGTGAAGCCCCCCGAGACCAGGCAGGTCCGGGCACCGTGCGCGCGCATCGTACGCACCAGCGTCGTCCCGCCCGGGGTGAGGCTGAGTTGCTCGGTGATCAGCCCGTCCACCGCGGCGACCGGGATGTTCTTCAGGAGCGCCACGCGCTCGCGCAAAGCCGGCTCGAACGCGATCTCGCCCCGCATCGCCCGCTCGGTGATCGCCGCGACATGATCCTTGAGGCCCAGCGTTCCGGCGAGCTCGTCGATGCATTCCTGCTCGATCATGGTCGAATCCATGTCGGCCAGGAACAGGCGCTTGCGCCGATGCGCATCGGCCGGCAGCACGGCGAGGTCGATCGGCTCGCCGGAGAGCGCGATCCGCAGCCGCTCCGTGAGGGCACCGGCGTCGGTGGGATCGCCCGGCACCAGGATCTCGGCGGCGACATCTCCGTGCAGGATCCGCGGCGGATGCTCCGTCCCGAGCACGGCGCGCGCCTCAGCCAGCACCGCGTCGGTGATGGACGGCCGAGCCGGGTTTGCTATCAGGACCGCGACCAGCATCGTGGAGTTTCGCCTTGCCAGACCGGATGGAGGCCGGGGGGCGCCCGGCGGCGATCCTCATCGCAGGGCCTACCGCGTCGGGCAAGTCAGCGCTGGCCGCCCGGCTGGCGCAGCGCCACGGCGGCGTCGTGATCAACACCGATTCCATGCAGGTCTACGGCGACCTGCGCCGGCTCACCGCCCGGCCCGCCCCCGACGAGGAGGCGCGGGTGCCCCACCGGCTCTACGGCCATGTCGACGGGGCCGTGAACTACTCGGCGGGGCAGTTCTCCCGGGATGCCGCCGCCCTCCTGGCGACGCTCGACGGCCGGCTGCCGATCTTCGTCGGCGGCACCGGCCTGTATTTCCGGGCCCTGGAACAGGGGTTTTCGGAGTTGCCACCGGTGCCGGAGGCGGTACGCATGCAGGTGCGCAGCGAGGCCGAGGGCCGCCCGACCGAGGCCCTGCACGCCGATCTCGCCCGTCATGACCCCGACGGCGCGATGCGCCTGCGCCCGAGCGACCGGATGCGGGTGATGCGTGCCCTGGAGATCTTTTTGGCCACCGGCCGCCCAATCGCCAGTTTTTACGGCGACCCCGTGCCTGGGCCGCTGGCCGGCCAAAGCCTCGAGAGGCTTTTTCTGGCGCCTGACCGCACGGTCCTGCGCACCCGTATCGACGCCCGCTTCCGCACGATGGTCGCCGAAGGAGCCCTGGACGAGGTTTCTCGCCTGCGCGCCCGCAAGCTCGATCCCATGCTTCCGGTGATGCGCGCTCACGGTGTGCCGGGACTGATCGCCCATTTCGACGGGGCATTGGATCTTGAGGCCGCGATCGCCCGGGGCCAGGCCGACACGCGGGCCTACGCCAAGCGGCAGGTCACATGGTTCCGTCACCAGATGGGGACTGGATGGCGCTGGCTGGACCCGGATGCGGCAGCTGAACTGTGACGAATACGATGCGCTGCGCTCCCGCGTCCTGACGGGCTCGGATGTCCGGGGATCCGTCCTCGATCAGTGACATGCACGCGCCTTTCCCGCACGCCCTTCCCATCCCGCGAAAAATCGGGAACGATCCCGTCGCTTTCCCATCCATGGACCGGTGCCTGTGAGCTTGGACGACCCATCTCCGCTCGCCCGTACCGCACCGGAGGGCGTCTGGCCGATCGATCCGGACCCGCGTCTCACGAGCCTCCCCGGTCGCCAGCTCTGGCGCTTCACGGGCGGCCGGCCGGTGGCGGCCGAGGTCGCGGGGGTCACACTCGCCGCCGGGGATGCCCGGATCGCCCATCTCGGCATCCGCCGGGATGGGGAGGGTTGGCCGTTCCCGGCCGCGTTCGCGTACGCTCCCGGGACCGGCGCGGCCCTGGGGCCGCCGGTTCCGGTGCCGGCCCCGGAGATCCTCGACGTCGCGGCTGAGAGCGTCTTTGAGGTGCCGCTGCCGAGCGGCGTACCCCTTCTGATCCGGGCCGGGCATCCGGCCGCGCTCTACCTGTTTCAGGAGAATCTGGGCGCGTTCGAGGGCTGGGACGGAAGCAGGTTCGTCGGCCTCGGACGGCTGCCCCCGGCACCGGTGGGGTCGGGCCTGACGGCGGGCCGCCGGGGTATCGCCTATGCCACCGCCGATGCGCTGGTCGGCGTGCGACTGCCGCAGCTCGGGCCCCACTCCGACCATGCCGAGGCCCGGATGCCGGGCCTGCGCTTCCGATCCGCGCCGTGCTGGCGGGGCGGGGACATCCTCGCCCTGGGCGAGCGGCATGGACGTCTCGTTCTGTGCCGCATGGCGGCCGCATCGAACGTCCTCGTGCTGCACGACCTCGACGCCCCCGCGCCGGATGCGGACTTCGCTGGCCCCTGGATGAACCGGCTCGGCGATTCGTTCTGGACGGGTCCGGATGGGTTTGTCGCCTGCCGGACGCTCGATGACGACACCCGGGTCACGCCCTGGCCGGACGGCTTCGCGCCGGTGGTCGCCCAAGCCCCCTGGCGCGACCGGGCCGATTTGCACCATCAACTCGGCATGGTCGCGGGCCGCTACCACGTCGCCGCCCTGGCACCGGATCCAGGTCTCCACGGTCTCGACGGTCCGCATCTCGCGGCCGGGCCTTGCACCTATGCCGGCGCGGAGCGATTCGATGTGCCCTGGCAGGCCTCCGAGGAAATGCTCAACCTTGGCGCCCATGCCGGCAACTTGCTGGTGCCGCGGCTGGCGATGACCCGCGACACGATCCTGCTCGCCCTCGACATTCCCGGCCCGCGCGGGGGCTTCTTGCGCGGCGAGAGCCTACCGGCGCCCGTGGCCGGGCACGTGCTCCACCACGCCCACGGAGCCGGCCTGCGCCGGCTGCCGGTGGGTCTGGCGGTGTCGCGGATCGGCGATGCGCGGGCGCTGCTGCACGATGGCGTGCTCTACCTGTGGAGCCGGTCGGAATGCCGCTGCCACGCCCTGCGGCTGCGCGCATCATGAGCCGGGCGCCCCTCCGGGCCTTGCTGATGCTCGCTCTCTTGCTCGGTGGACGCGCCCTGGCCGATGCGCCGGTGCGGCAGGTCTTCCTGGTGCAGGATTCCGGTTGGATGGAGCCGTTCCTGACCGCCGAGGGCTCGCAGTTCCGGCCCCTCGTCGAAGCCCTTGTGGCATCCGCGGCCCGGGTCCCGGGGGCCGACGTGGCGGTGGCGACCTTCGACCAGGACGGACAGGTGCCTGGCCGGCCCTCGCCGCGGATCCTGTATGAGGGGGCCTACGATTCCGCCCGGGTCCGGGCTGCTGTCGCGGCGATCGACCTGCCGCGCAAGGCCGGTGGTGGCGCCTATGCCGATGCCGACTTCAACGGCGCGCTGCTCGGCGCGATCCGCATCGGCCTGCGCGGCCGGGACGGGGTGATCTGGATGGTCACCAACAACAAGAACTCCCCGGGCAACAGCGCCGAGGTCGAGCGCAACACCGCCGCCTTCTACGCGGCGCTGCGCGGGTCCGACGCGATCAGCCGGATCGTCGCCTACCCGGTTCGGATGCCCCTGAAGGGTCGCAACTTCTCGGAGGGCGGCTTCGTCATCTACGGCATCGGCTACGGCGCGGCCGGGGGCCGGGCACTCGAGGCCGCCTTGGCCACACCCGGACTGAAGGCCCTGTTCAATCATCCGCCGGTGAGCTTGAAGCCGGTGCTGGCCGGCGGCCTTACGCTGCGCTTCGACCGCCTCGACGCCGGAGGGTTGCAGGCTGGGCTGGAGAACGGCGTGCTGGTGGTGCGCGGGGCCGACGCGGCGGCGGGGACGGTCCTGCGGCTCACCGCCCACCTGGGGAACGGCCTCTATCCGCAGCGGGTCGCGGCCGCCCGGCTGGCGCTGCGCTGGAACGAAGAGGGGGCCGGGACCGGGCTGGCCCAGGCGGCGGTCTCGCCGTCCGACATCACCGATCTGGCGCCCCAGGCCGAGAGCGGGCCGCTCGCGGTGGTCCTGACCCTGCCGCCGATCCCGCGTCCGGTCGGCCTCGCCGGTCTGGTGTCCGACGGCAGCACCGTGGATGGCACCCTGACTCTGCGGCTGGCGGACTTGCGCCTGGCGCTGGATCCGGCCTTCCTGGAACGGGTGCGGCCGATCTTCGGCAGCGGATTGTTGTCCGGAGACCAGATGGGCGGGCCGGTAGGGGATGCGAGCGCCGTGGAGGGCCGGCTGCCCGGCCTGTTCCGCGATTATCGCGGAGTCTCGGAAGCCTCGGTGAGTCTGCCGGTGCGGATCGAGGCGGCGTTCTCGCCCTGGCCGCTCATCGCTGCCGCCGCGGCTGCCCTGGGCCTCGCTGCCGCCGCCGGCCTCGGGGCGGTGGCCGCTACCCGGGCAAGGCAGCACACCGTGACGCTCGGCACCGTCCAGAAGCGGGTGAGCCTCAGGCCGTACCGGGCCCAGACCGTCCGTGCCCCGGACGGCAGCCGCTGGCAGGTGCGGGCGGGCCTGTGGGGGCCGGCCCGAGCAACCCGTCTCCAGGAGCCCGGAACCGGCGCATGATGTTTTTGTATCGCGATGGCGTTGGGCCATCCGGGATCGTCCGCGTCCAGGCCCGGACGGGCCAGGATTTCACCATTCCCGCCCCGCAGAACCCGGCCCCGCAAGCCGATCCGCTCCAGACCGTGCCGCCGCCGGCCCAATCCAGCACCGCGGCGAACCCGTTCAGCGGGCTCGAACGGGGGCCGACCACCACAGAACTCGCGCTCGGCGCCGCCGCGGTGGTGGTGCTGGCGCTGCTGTTCCTGTTCGTCCGCCAGGGCGTGCGCGCCCACCTGATCAACCGCCGCGCGACGCTGGACGCCGCCAACGGCGCGAGCTGGATGCTGTTCTCGGCGCTGATGCTCACCGCGTCGATCCTGGTGAGCGCCACGGTCGGCCGGCTGTGGCAGGCCTGGGCGGGGCTGGCGGCCGGCTTCGCGCTCTGCATCGTGCTGTTCGGCGCCGCCCTGGTGCTGTTCCTGCGCGCACCCGACCGGAGGCGCTGAGACCATGGCTGATGCCCGGCCCGCCGCCGAGACCGAAACGCTTCTGAAGGTCCGCCCGACCGTGTTCGTGGCGCTTGGCGGCACCGGCATGGAGGTGCTGCTGCGCCTGCGTCGCCGGATCCTCCAGGCCGACTGGAATGGGACGCGGATCAGCGCCCTCGACCAGTTTCCGGCGGCGTCCTTCCTGTATTTCGACACCGACACCCTGGAGGCCCGCGAGGCCGGCCGGGCGGCGGCCACCGACGCGCTCTCGGCCAAGGTCGCGTTCCGCGAGGGCGAGACCCTGCAGAAGGCCGTCAACCTCGCTCGCTACCAGGCCGAGCGGCGCAGCTATCCGCACATCGATTCCTGGCTTCCCGCTCGGGACCTGTCGCGCATCGACGCCTCGAAGGGTGCGGGCCAGATCCGCGCCATCGCGCGGCTGCTGTTCTTCGACGAGGTCCGCAATTTCACCGGCCGGCTCACCGCCAAGGCCGGCGCGGTGCTCGCCAACGTCTCGAACGAGGCGCAGTTGCGCGCGCTGGGCCTCGACACCTCAACCGACCTGCGCGTCGTCGTGGTGGCGTCGGTTGCCGGCGGCACCGGCTCGGGGGCGGTGATCGATGCCGGCTACGCGATCTCCTCGCTGGAGACGCCCAAGCGCCCGGACGCGGTCGACCTCTTCCTGGTCCTGCCCTCGGGCTATGTCGGGGCCAACAAGGACCGGGTCTTCGCCAACGGCGTGGCCACCCTGTCCGAACTCGAATACGCCATGCGGGGCAATCCGGAGCCGCCCTATGTCGAGAGCTGGGGCGACCACGCTCGGGTCTCCCGGGGGGTCGAGCGGCCGTTCAGCGACGTCTACCTGTTCGACACCCAGAACCTCGCCGATCAGCGCACAGGCGCGATCGGCGACCTCTACGACATGATGGCGGACGTGCTGTTCGAGGATTTCGGCAATTCCGAATTCTCCGGCCGCAAGCGCTCAACCGGGGTCAACCAGACCCAGCACAAGATGCGCAAATGGGCGCCGCCGAGCCCGGACCGCGCCAGCCGTGCCGCCCTGTTCTCGCTGAACTACTCGGCCCTGGGCCAGGCGGTTCTCGCCACCCGCGGCAGCCTCGAGTTCGAGGAGCACGCCGCCAGGGCGGGCCTCGGCATGGTGGAGGCGTTCTTCGGCGTCGCCCGCGGGCAAGGGGAGCGTCTGGCGGAGCGCAACATCCCCACCGTGGAGGAGCGCGACCGCTTCGCCGCCGACCGGCTCGCCCTGCGCTTCTCCGCCTTCGAAGCGTTTCCGAGGGTGCTCCAGCCGGCGCCGCCCGGCATCCCCGAATACGACCTCGTCGGCACGCTGCTGCAGCGGGCGGACGGCTCGTCGATCCAGGAATCGGTGGCGCTCGGCGTCGAGGAGGCGGTGGACGCGATCAAGGCCGAGATCGCCAGCCCCCGGGACTGGGCGCCGAACCTGCGCAAGGCAGCCGAGCGCCTGCGCGACGACATCCTGGGCCGTACCGGTTCGGGCGCCGCCTACGGTCCCCGCGGCGCCGAGGTGCTGGACGTGCGCGCCAAGCTCGAGGCGGCCTGGCTCTCCGACCGGGACGGCGCTCTGCCGGCCGCGTTCTATCGCCTCCTCGACGACCAGGAACGTGGCGGCCTCGACTACGCGCGGGCGTTGATCGAGGGCGTGAAGGACCTGATCGAGGCCGATGGCGGCGCGCTCGCCCGGCTCACCGGCGCCGCAGACACCTACGCCCGCCTCGCCGACGAGATGCTGGCGGAGCCTTTCTCTGCCTCGCTGAGCCGGCTCGACCAGGTCCGCCCCGGCCTGATCTTCTCGCACCGGCGTGACGCCGAGCGCTACCTGGAACAGGCCCGGGAGGATCTGCGGGGCTCCTGCGTCCTGCGCATCCGGGCAGTGGCCGCCCGCGAGGGGGCCGAGCTGCTGCGCCGGGTCTCCGCCAGGCTCGGCGCCCGGACCGGGCGCGACCCGGAGACCGGCGTAGCCCGCTACGACGGCCTGCTCGGCGCCCTGAACCAGGGCCACGAGGATGTCGGCCGGCTGATGCGCGAGCTGCGCCTCGACATCGCCGAGATCCGCAACGCCATCGAGCGCCCCTCGGGCGGTACCTTCCTGGTCCTGCCCTCCGGCGACCTACCGGACAAGATCGCGGTCGCCCCGGCCGAGCGGCTCGCCTGGGCCCGCGAGGCATTCCGCGCCTATGGCGGGTCACGCGCGATCTTCGCGCTGCTGCGCGAGGAGGAGACCCGGACCGACCTGCTCAACGCCGTCCGCGAGATGGCCCGGCGCCGGCTCGGGCCGCACCGCGCCCGCATCCCGTCGGCGCTGGATGCGCTCCGCGAATTGCCGCCCGCAAAGCAGCGCGAGACTCTGGAACTGATGCTGCTGCGCTGCATGCCCTGGATCTACGCACGGTTCGACGCCTTCAGCCCGGGCGGCGACCAGTTCAAGACGATCCTGGCGGTGGAGGGCTCGCGTGCCTTCCAGGCGGAATTCGGCCCGATCCTGCGGGCGAGCCTGCCGCCGGTGCTGGGCGCCGGAGAGATCGGCTTTCTCGAATCGAGCCAGCGGGGCCGCATCGTCTGCTACTGCGAGCTGTCGGGCGTACCGCTCGACGTGCTTGGTCCCCTACGCCGCGACTGGCGGACCGCCTACGCGCAGGAGCTGGACCGCCTCGACGCGATTCCGCTCCACAATCACAAGGACTATCTTCGCTTCCCGGACCCGGTCGCCCCCTCGGCCGAAGAATCGGATGCCCTGCGCGAGACCCTGTCGCTGTTCCTGCGCGCCGTCTGCCTCGGCCTGCTCCATCGGGCGCCGGAGACGGGGCTGTGGCGCTTCGCGTTCGAGCCCGGCGACTGGCGCAGCGTCGGGTCCGAGCGGACCCTCAGGCGCAAGCTGTTCGACAGGGTCCAGCGCGCAGCGATCGAGGCCCAGCTCGCCGAGGCCGAGGCGGCCCTGTCTCCGGTCCAGAACCTCGCGATGGCGGCCCTGTTCGCCTGGACCGCCAAACGGGCCTACGCACCGCGGCGGGAGACAGTGAACTTCGACGCCGAGGCCAGGGTCGGCGGCGTCGGCAATGCCGTCGCGGCGTCGCTTGCCCTACGCTGGCGACAGGCCGCCGTTGAGGCCGGCGGCCTGCCGGTGGATCCGGACCGGTTGTTCGACACGCTGCTCGCCCGGGTCGAGGACTGGGCCAAACCGATCTCGGGGAGCCTCTCCGACGTGTCGGCCGAAGAGGCCAACCGCGACCCGTCCGATCCGCCGGCCCTGCGGGCCGTGGACAAGCGGGTGATCGAGCCCTCCGCCTTCACGACCGAGGCGCTGCTGCGCCTCGCGAGCCCGGCCGCGCCCGCCCCGCCGCCACCGCCGATCAATCTCTTCTACGTCTACCGGGACACGGTCGAAGGCCCGTTCCCGCTGGCCGAACTCGTCGCGCAGGCGCGCGCAGGCATCCTGAGCGCTACCACCCAGATCCACCCGCAGGGAGGCGCCTGGATCGCCGCCGGCGACCACCCGGCGCTCGCAACCCTCCTGGCTCCACCCCCACCTCCGCCTCCGGTTCGCTGAAAGGGCTTTCGATTTGTGCGGGTGGCTGGCCGAAGGAGTCACATCGGCCACACGGACCTTGCGCGCGCAGCCAAGCAACTCAGTGATGCGCCACGTCTTAAAATCGCGCGCGGCCTTAAGTAGCTTTCCTGCACCCGCAATGAGGGCCGTGGCGCTCAGCTACGCATCGCTAAAACCTGCGCCTGCGCCGCCCGGATCGCCGATCGGGCGACACGGCTATTCGCCGAAACGGGATCGGGTTCGCCGCCGGCCAGCACCGTCCGCCGAAGCGCGGTGAGCGCCGGGTCGCCCCAGGCGTCGAGCAGGCTTCCGAACGCGGCATGGCGGGCGGCGTCGAAGCCGGCCCGACGGCCCGTCGCGTCCTTGGCCGGGTGCGCCGGATGCAGCGCCGCGCAGGGCACGAGACCGGACGGGATCGGTGCGGTGGCCGCGTGCGTCCGGCCGAGCCGCAGGAGCTGGGGCAGGATATGCGTGTGCGGCCCCGATGCGCTTGCGCCGCCGGCCGGTGGGATCGGCGTATAGACCTCGACCCGGCCGAAGCGGGCCGAGAAAACCCGATGCGGGCTCGCCTCCATCAGGAGGGCCCCGATCGCAGCGCCGGGCGCGAGAATCGGTCGTCCGCACGCGGCTCTCAGACGGTCGATCAGGTCGGGAGCGGCCACCCGCACGCAGGCATCGACCGCCCGGAGCCCGAGGCCGAGATCGAACAGGATCGCCCCGCGATCCTGCGCCCGCGCCGCGGCCTCATCCGGTCCGAGCTCCGTCAGCACGACACGGCGGCCCATGGCACAGGCTTGAGCGGGCAGGCAAAGGGCGACCGCTTGGCTCCACCCGCCGGTGAAGCCGGTCTCGTAGGCGAACGGCACCAGATCCGGACTCGCGGTGAGGGCGATCGCCCCCCGCGGCGTCGCGAGCCCGATCCGGCCACCCTCGCAGAACGCGGCGGACTCGGCCGGATCCCGCGCGAAGGCCGCCACCGCCCCGTAAGCACCGAGGCTCCAGGCGCAGGCCGGGTCGGCAAGGTGATCGCGCAGCAGGAACTCGACCGAGACGGGGGGCATCGGCTCTCCTTGAACCGGCTTTTTCTTGCCAGGACTGTTTTGGCCAAACCCGTTACGGGCAAGACTGACCCTGGAAAACAACGGCGAAGACCGCCGGTCGGCCGGCGGCCCGCAACCGACACGCCTTGACACGGCCGGCGAATGACCGGAAGTCGCGCTTCGATCATCGAGGTTGATCTCGGCGCAGCCGGCGCGATGCCCGGGACGTCCGAAACGGAGAGGTCCGCGGGGCTGCCCGGCAGCATCGGCGGTGAGGGGCGCGCTGGCATGGACGTGTTCGAGACCGAAATCCCGGACGTGAAGCGCATCAAGCCGAAGCGCTTCGGCGATGCGCGCGGCTGGTTCTCCGAGACGTTCCGTGCCGACGCGATGGCCCGGGCCGGGATCACCGCCCCGTTCCTGCAGGACAACCAGTCGTTCTCGGCCCCGCAGGGCACGATCCGCGGCCTGCACTTCCAGATCGCCCCGCAGGCCCAGGCCAAGCTGATCCGGGTGCTCCAGGGCGCGATCCTCGACGTCGCGGTGGATATCCGCAGCGAATCACCAACCTTCGGCAAGTACGTTGCCGTGACGCTGGACGCCGAGAGCGGCGAGCAGCTCTACATCCCGCACGGTTTCGCCCACGGCTTCTGCACACTCAGCCCGGACGTCATGGTCGCCTACAAGGTCGATGCCTATTACAGCCCGGAGCACGACCGGGCGCTGGCCTGGGACGATCCCGAGATCGGGATCCCGTGGCCGGTCGCGGGCGAGGCCGCGATCCTGTCCGACAAGGACCGCCGCGCACCCCGGCTCGCCGATCTCGGCCGGGTTTTCTGAACCCGCGTTTCCGGCCGCCGCACGGTCGGGCCGTATTTTCGTCACGCCGGGCGGTCTTTAGCTCCCGGCAGCTCATTTCCGCACGCGAACGATCCGAAGGGGACCCACCATGCGCATTCTCGTGACCGGAGGCTGCGGCTTCATCGGCTCGGCGCTGGTGCTGCACCTCGTCAACGATCTCGGCCACGAGGTGTGCACCCTCGATGCGATGACCTACGCGGCCAACCCGATCTCCCTCGCGCCGCTTGCCGACAACCCGCGCCACCGGCTGGTCGAGGCCGACATCTGCGACCGCGCCGCCGTGCAGGCCGCCATGACCGAGTTCAAGCCGCAGGGGGTGATGCATCTGGCCGCCGAGAGCCATGTCGACCGCTCGATCACCGATCCGGGCGCATTCGTGCGTACCAACGTCATCGGCACCCAGACCATGCTGGACGCCGCCCGGGGCTATTACGAAGCCCTGCCGGACGCCGAAAAGAAGACCTTCCGGTTCCTCCACGTCTCCACCGACGAGGTCTACGGCTCACTGCCCCCGGGCGCGTTCTTCACCGAGGACAGCCGCTACGACCCACGCTCGCCCTACTCGGCCTCGAAGGCGGCGTCCGATCACCTGGCCCGCGCCTGGCACGAGACCTACGGGCTGCCGGTGCTGGTGACCAACTGCTCGAACAATTACGGGCCACGGCACTTCCCGGAGAAGCTGATCCCGCTGATGATCCTCAACGCCCTCGAGGGCAAGAAGCTGCCGGTCTACGGCGACGGCCTGAATGAACGCGACTGGATTCATGTCGAGGACCACGCCAAGGGTCTGGTCGCGGTGCTGGAGCGTGGCCGGATCGGCAACACCTACCTGCTCGGCGGCCGGGCAGTGCGCAACAACCTCGCGGTGGTGAAGGCGCTCTGCGCGGCGTTCGACCGGCTGCGGCCGGAGCAGGGCCCCCATGAGCAGCTGATCAGCTTCGTCGCCGACCGGCCGGGCCATGACCGGCGCTACGCCATCGACTGCACCAAGGCCGAGACCGAACTCGGCTGGAAGCCGCAGAAGACCTTCGAGCAGGCGTTGGAAGAGACCGTGGCCTGGTACCTCGACAACGAGAGCTGGTGGCGCCCGATCCGCGAGGGCCGCTACACGGGCGAGCGCCTCGGGCTGACCGGCTGATGGACATCCTGGTCCTCGGCGGCGCCGGCCAGGTCGGCACCGAGTTGCAGGCCCTGGCTTGGCCGGCCGGCGTTTCGGTGCACGCGCCGACCCGGGCGGAGCTCGACATCACCGATTCGGGCGCAATCGCCGGCGCTCTGGCCGTGCGCGATTACCGGGCGGTGATCAACACCGCCGCCTACACCGCCGTCGACAAGGCCGAGTCCGACGTGGTCGAGGCCTGGCGCCTCAACGCGCTCGCCCCGGCGATCCTGGCGGCCGCGACGACCGCCAAGACGATCCCGCTCGTACACGTCTCGACCGACTACGTCTTCGCCGGGACGAAACCCGACGGCGCCTACGCGCCGGACGCGCCGATCGACCCGCAGAGCGTCTACGGCGCCAGCAAGGCCGCGGGCGAACTCGCCGTACGCAGTGCCAACCCGCGCCACGCGATCGTGCGCACCGCCTGGGTGGTGAGTCCGCACCGTGGCAACTTCGTCAAGACGATGCTGCGGCTCGCCGGCGAGCGCGACGCCCTGACGGTGGTCAACGACCAGCACGGCTGCCCCACCTCCGCGGCCGACCTCGCCGCCGCCCTGGCGACGATCGCCCGGCGCCTGGCCGAGGATTCGGACGCGCCCACCGGGACGTTCCATTATGTGAATGCCGGCGCCACCACGTGGCACGGCTTCGCCGAGGCTATCGTGGCAGGGTCCGCCCGGCGCGGCGGCCGGTCGATCCCGGTCACCGGCATCCCGACCTCCGCCTATCCGACACCGGCCCGGCGGCCGGCCAATTCGCGCTTGTCCCCCGACAGCCTGACGGACGCCTACGCCATCGCGCCGCGGCCCTGGCAGGCGGCGCTCGACGACATCCTGGACCGGCTCGTGGGGCCGGTTCGAGAGGGAGCTTCCAAGCCATGAAGGGCATCGTCCTGGCCGGCGGATCCGGCACGCGCCTGCATCCGGCCACGCTGTCGATCAACAAGCAGCTGCTGCCGGTCTACGACAAGCCGATGATCTACTACCCGATCTCGGTTCTGATGCTGGCCGGCATCCGCGAGATCCTGATCATCTCGTCGCCGGAGCACCTCGACAACTACAAGCGCCTGTTCGGCACCGGCGAGCAGTTCGGCCTGCAATTCACCTACGCGGTGCAGCCGCGGCCAGAGGGCCTGGCCCAGGCCTTCGTGATCGGACGCGACTTCGTCGGCACCGACGACGTGGCGCTGATCCTTGGCGACAACCTGTTCTTCGGCGCCGGCATGAGGGAGCTGCTGCACGAAGCGCGGTCACGCAAGGACGGCGCGACGGTGTTCGCCTACCACGTCGACAATCCGCAGGCCTACGGCGTGGTCAATCTCGACAAGACCGGGCGCCCGACCAAGATCGTCGAGAAGCCGCAGAATCCGGAATCCACATGGGCAGTGACCGGCCTGTACTTCTACGACAACCAAGTGCTCGACATCGCCGCCGCCGTGAAGCCGTCGGCCCGGGGCGAGCTGGAGATCACCAGCGTCAACGAGGCCTATCTCGAGCGCGGCCAGCTCTACGTCGAGCGGATGTCGCGCGGCTATGCCTGGCTCGACACCGGAACGCACGACAGCCTGCTGGAAGCCAGCGAGTTCGTCCGCACCCTGCAGAACCGCCAGGGCCTCCAGGTGGCTTGCCTGGAGGAAATTGCCTTCCTCCAGAAATTTATCACCCGCGAACAGTTGATCGCCCGCGGCGAGATGTTCGCCAAGACCAATTACGGCCAGAACCTGCTCCGCCTCGCCCGCGAGAGCGAGGACGAGTTGGCTCTGCGGTAACGCGCGCCGTAAGATTCCGGGGCCAGATGGCCTCGGAGCGCCGTGAGGCGCGGAAAAACCTACTTCGGCGCGCAGCCGATGCAGATGCCCTGCGAGATCTTGTCGTCCTCGATCTGCTGGCGGGTGCGGTCGCGGCGGTCGTTGACCGTTACGGCGCCCGCGCCGGAGGCGGGCGGCATCGTCTGGCCGACCGACGAGGTGTGCGGCGCCGTGATCGTAGAGGTCGGTCCCCCGCCGGTTCCGGTCTGAGCCTGTGCCGAGGCGGCCGAGGCGGCCAGCACCGGCAGCAGGGCCGATAGGCCGAGGATCGTGATCGTGCGGGTCATCGTGACGGGTCTCCTTGCCCGGACCTAACGCGAGCGTGACCGCCCGGTTCGCATGCACCCGCGAACTCACCCTTTGTTCGCCTTTGCAGAGTCGGTCCGGCGCCGTATCAGGGGCCGCCGACCCCCGATCCCGTGCCGAAACCCCGGAGCCGCCGCGACGATGCGCGACCCCAACGCGATCGACTTCTGGCGCGGCTTCGCCCTGGTGACGATTTTCATCAACCACGTCCCGGGCAATACCTTCGAGCGCTACACCTTCTCGCAATACGGCATCTCGGACGCCGCCGAGCTGTTCGTGTTCCTGGCGGGCTGGTCGATCGGCATCGCCACGCGCGGACGCGACGGCAAGCCGGAGGCCGCGGGCAAGAGCGTGGTGCGGCTGCTCGCCCGCACCGTGGAGGTCTACCGGGCGCAGCTCACCGTCATGCTGCTCGCGCTGGCGCTCATCGCCGGCGCGGCGCTGCTGCTCGACAACCCCCTGATCCTCGAATGGCACAATGCCGGCGGGTTCTTCGCGGACCCGATCCAGTCGGTCTGCGGCATGGCGCTGATGACCTACCAGCTCGGGTTCTTCAACATCCTGCCGCTCTACGTGGTGCTCATCGGCATCGCGCCGATCTTCGTGCTGGTCGGCCGACTCAGCCTGCTGGCGACGCTGGCGCTGTCCGGGGGCGTCTACCTCGCGAGCCTCGTGTTCGAGTGGAACGTGCCGTCCTGGCCCGGGGAGGGCGATTGGTTCTTCGATCCGTTCTGCTGGCAGGTGCTGCTAGTGCTGGGGTTCGTGCTTCAGGGCTGGAGCCTGCGCTCAGACACCCTCCGCCGGTGGTCGCGGCGCCTGATCCCGGCCGGCTTTGCCATCGTCCTCGTGGGCGTCGTGCTCGCCGTGACCGGTCTCCGGCCGGATCCGCTGATGGTGCCCGAGCCGCGGCTGCTGTTCACGTTCGAGAAAACCTACCTGACACCGGCGCGGCTTCTTCATTTCCTGGGGGTATTGCTCGCCTTCGCGCCGCTTTACGCAGTTCTAGCTCCCCGAATCGGGGTCGTCGGGCGCTATCTGAGTCAGCTGGGCCGGAACTCCCTGGCGGTCTTCTCGATGGGGTCGATCCTGAGCCTGTTCGGGCAGCTCGTGCGTTTCCAGACCGGCGGAGGCGTGCTGGTCGATATGCTGGTCGCCGGAAGCGGCCTGGTGGGTCTGGGGTTCACCGCATGGTTCGTCGAATGGCGCACCCGCAGCAAGTCGTCCCGGCCCCGGCCGTGAGGCGCACGCGCGTCTCCGGGATTCGCCGGGTGCTGACCGGCCTGATCCTTGGTCTCGCGGCGCCGATGGCGGCAGCGGCGGAGCAACCGGCCGATCCGGGTCCGGGCGATCAGCCCAGCCTGTCGCAGGAATGCCGGGTGCCGGGCGCGCAGCTCTACACCATGGCCAAGCTCAGCGCGGTCCGGACCGCGCTGAGCGAGAATCGCGCCCTCAAGATCCTTGCGATCGGCGGCAGCTCAGCACCGGGCGCCTCGGCCTCGTATCCGGCCAAGCTCGAAGCCGCCCTGGAACGGGCCTTGCCCAAGATCGACGTGACCATCGACCACCGCGGCCTACCGGGGGAGATCGCGTCAGGCGCCTCCGAGCGCCTGCGTACCATGGTGGCGGAGGCGGAGCCCGACCTCGTCGTCTGGCAGGTCGGCACCCACGACGCCATCGCCCGGGTCGATGCCGACGCGTTCGCCAGTTCGCTGAGCGAGGCCGTCACCTGGATCCGCTCGCACGGGATCGACGTGGTTCTGGTCGATCCAATCTACACCGCCAGCATGGCGGCGGATGTCGACTACAACCGGATTGTCGACGCGGTCCGTACGGTGGCGAACCAGCAGCAGGTGCCGTTAGTCCGGCGCTACGAGGCCCTGCACTACCTCTCGAGCCGCACCGACAAGGGCGAGAGCCACATGCTCGGCCGGCAGTTCCGGCTGAACGATCTCGGCCTGCGCTGCATGGCCGAGCACGTGGCGTTGACCATCGCCACCTCGCTTGCCCGGACCGAAGCCGCCCCGGAACCGGCAACCGCACCCGGCCCCGCGCCCTTAACCGAGCCGCAACGCGCACCGGGCTAGACACCTCATCCCGAGACCGTTCTTCGGCGGTTACTGGAACAACGTTCTGGATACAGGATCCGAAGATCCCGCATCCGAGGATATCAGGTTCCTGGCGCCGCCTTCACGGGATCGATGGGCATCATCCGGCTTTGAAGGCCGACCCCGCTTTCGGGATGATGCGCGAGAATAGCCCGGTGCGGAGCGCGTAGTGTCAGCCACGGCCGTCCCAGCCCGCCCCCTGGTCGCCGCCGCCGGTCGGCGCCTCGACGCCCTGCGGGCCGGGCCAGGGCGGGCGGCGCTCACGGTCTTCGCAATCCGGGTCGGCGCCGCCGGTTTCGCCTACGCGGCACAGGTGCTCGCCGCCCGGTTGATGGGCTGGGACGCCTACGGGGTCTTCGCGTCGGTGTGGGTCTGGACCGCGATGCTGGGCCACACGCTCACCCTCGGTCTGTCGCAGGGCGCCTGCCGGTTCGTTCCGGGCGACCAGGCTCGGGGCGATCTCGACCTGGCCCGCGGCTATATCCGGGCCGGTGCCCTGGTGACCGGCGGGGCGGCCGTCAGCGTGGCCGGTCTCGGCGCGGCCCTGCTGTGGCTGGAGCCGAGCTTGTTCGCATCGGCATACCGCGCGCCGATCGCGGTGGCTTTGTGCGTGATGCCGCTCTTCGCCCTCCAGGATTACCTCGAAGGGGTGGCGCGAAGCCAGAACTGGGTCGGGCTCGCGATCGCGCCGCCCTACCTGCTGCGCCAGAGCCTGATGATGGCCTGCATGGTCGGCGCCGTCCTGCTCGGAGCCCCGCCCCGGGCCGAAGTCGCGATGGCCTGTATGCTGGTCGCGGCCGCGATCGCCACCGCGCTTCAGGCCGCCCTGCTCGTGGCGCGCCTGCGGGCGGACCTGCCGGCCGGGCCGCATCGCTATCATTGGCGGACTTGGCTTGGCACGAGCCTGCCGATCGCCGGGATCGACCTGGCCAATGCCGGCTTCACCTTCGTCGACGTGATCGTGCTCGGCGCCCTGGTAAGCCCGGCCGAGCTCGGCTTTTACTTCGCGGCGACCCGGATCCAGCAATTCGTGGTGTTCGTGCACTTCGCCGCCAGCGCGGCGACGCTTCACCGCTACAGTGCCGCCCATGCCCAGGCCGACCTCCCGCTGCTCGCCGACCTCGTCCGCCGCCAGGGCCGGCTGACCGCCGCCGCCACCCTGCTGGTCGGGGCCGGGATCGTGGTCGCAAGCCCCCTCCTACTGGCGATGTTCGGCCCCGGCCTCGGCTCCAGCGTCCCGATCCTGGCCGTGCTGGTGGCCGGGAGCGTCGCCGCCAGCTTGTTCGGCCCCGGCGAGGACCTGCTGACCATGCTGGGCGGGGAGCGCCTCTGTGCCGGCATCACCGCCGCCATGCTGGTTGCCGCCGCGCTCCTGTGCTTGGCCCTGATTCCGCCCTTTGGAACCCTGGGCGCCGCGCTCGCAGTGGCGCTGGCGACGATCGCCCGCGCCATGCTGCTGGCCGCCGCCGCGGGACGCCTGCACGGGCTGCCGACCCCGATCTGGTCCACAGGAGCGACGCGATGATTGTCCACGCGGCCGCCGCGCGCGTGAGAGCGTCCGACCTGTCGGTCTCGGTCGGCGCGGCACCGGAGCCAGAGGCGTGGGACGCGCTGTTCGCCGCGAGCGCCACGCCCCACCCGCATTACGCACGCCACACGATCGCCGCGCACCAAGCCGCCGGGATGCTTCCGGCGGCTGTGAGCTTCGTCACGGTTCACCGCGGGGATCGCCTGTCCGCGCTCCTGCCGTTCGCGTTCCGGCGCGACCTCACCGGCCTCGGTGGCCGGGTCGCACGGCCGTTCCTGTCACCGCTGGTGACGGCCACGACGCCCCTGGTGATCGACGGACCCGAGCGCGCCGCGACCGTCGCGGCCCTGGTCACCGGCCTGGATCAGGCGTCCGGCGGCCGGGCCTGGCGCTGGCCGCTCCTGCCGGTGCAGGACGGAGTGATCCCGGAGATGCTCGCGGCCATGCGCGCGCGCGGTTGGGCCATCGGCACGGTGGCGGCGTTCGAGCGCCCGGTGATGGAGCGCCGGGAGGACCACACCGCCTTCCTGGCCGGGCACCCGAACCGCTCTCGGTTCAAGGATCTGCGTCGCCGCGCCCGTCGGCTCGGCGAGATCGGTAGCCTCGCGCATGTGAGCGCCACGCATGGCCCGGATCTCGCCGCGTTGGTCGCGGCGTTCCTCGCCCTCGAACGCCGGGGCTGGAAGGGCGAGGCCGGGACCGCCATGGCCTGCCGGCCCGAGACCGAGACGCTCGCCCGCGCCCTGTTCACCGATGTGTCCGGCCCGGTCGCGGTCCGGGCGGATGCGTTGACGCTCGATGGCCGGCCGATCGCGGTCAGCCTCGCCTTGGTCTCCGGTGGCACCGCGACGCTGCTCAAGACAGCCTACGACGAGGATCTGCGCAACCATGCCCCCGGCCTGCTGCTGGAGGCAGACATCGTGCGCGTCTGCCACGAGACCGGCTTCGCCGACAGGCTCGACTCGGCGACGCTCGATGGCTCGGCCCTCGAAGACCTCTACCGCGAGCGCACGCAGGTGGCCGAACTCATCGCCCTGCCGCCGGGGGATCGGACCCTATCCCTTGAGCGGCGCCTGCGGCTGGCCCGGTTAGAGCACGAGGCGCGCGCCGCAGCCAAGAGAGCGTTGCGGCGGCGCTGACGTTCACGCCATATGCGGCGTCATCTATCGGACGCCGGGCGCTTCGGGACGATGCCCTACCGGCTGCGGTATGGACCCTCACCCTGGACCTGGTCGTAGACGCCGTGCCCGGTTCGGGCTCGATAGGCCCGTCCCGCGATCTGGCCGGGCGTTGGCGGCGTGCCGGGCTGGGCGAAGCTGGTCTCGGGCCGGTAGGCCGGCCCCCAACCGATCTCCTCGTCGCCGGCCGGGTCCTTACCCGGAAAGCCGGTGGCGTAGCCGACGCTCTGGGCTAGAGCCGGGGCAGTCGCCAGACCGAGCAGGGCGGAGAGGGTGAGGCGAAGCGTAGTCCTTGAACGCATCGTTGATGTCTCCCGAAGTTCGATCCGGAAAGCGGATCCTTTGCGAGGGAAACGCCGGATCGCGACACGCGTTCTGTGGGGGCGATTCCGTGTCGCGGGCGAGCCCCGGGCCCACCGGCCGGCGACCAACGACGGTTCGCCGCATAGGTTCGGGTCGGCACGGGGAAGTCGCCATGGAGGATTGGAAGG
This sequence comes from Methylobacterium sp. WL64, assembly GCF_008039945.1. NCBI lineage: Bacteria > Pseudomonadati > Pseudomonadota > Alphaproteobacteria > Hyphomicrobiales > Methylobacteriaceae > Methylobacterium > Methylobacterium sp. WL64. The sequence continues at coordinate 14,115 of NZ_VRVA01000027.1, read as the reverse complement.
CGGAGTTCCGGGCCGAGCTGCGCGCCATCGAGATCGCCACCGCCGACGCGGCCTCGGCGCTGCTGCCGGACCTGCTGCGGCGCCTGCGCCGTCACGAGGCCGGACTCGGCGGATGGGGATACCTCTCGCCCTATCGCCGCTGGCGGATCCGACGCCTCACACGCGCCGTGGCCGATGCCCGCTGGCAGGTCGAGCAGGGTCAGCTGGCGCGGATGGGCGGCCTCGACACGAGCCGGTGACGCGCCGGCCGGCTCAGGCAGCGGCCGACTTGCGACCGTCATTCCGGGGTGCGGCGACAGCGCGGCCGAGGCGGTCCGTCTGCTCGGGGGCCGGGGCTGGCAGGCGCACCAGGACGACAGTGCCGACCGTCTCCTCGGAGCGGATCCGCAGGGAGCCGCCGTGCAGCTCGACCATGGAGCGGGTGATCGCCAGCCCCAGCCCCGAGCCCTTGTGGCTGCGGGTCATCTGCGCCTCGACCTGGGTGAATGGCCGGCCGAGGCGGGCGAGGTCGGCGCGCGGGATCCCGATGCCGCTATCCTCGACGAACAGGTGAGTGCTGGCCCCCGCGCGGCGGACGCGCACCGCAATGCGGCCCCCGGCCGGTGTGAACTTCACGGCGTTCTGCACGAGGTTGGCCAGGATCTGCTGCATCGCACTCGGATCGGCCAGCAGCTCGATCCCGGGCTGCACGTCGATGCCGACCGCGATCCCCTTCTCCCGGGCCGCCGCCTCGACGAGGCCGAGCGCCGACGCGACGGCGGCATCGGCGGGAATCGTCCGCGGGTTCAGCCGCACCCGGCGCGCCTCGAGCCGGGCCATGTTGAGGATGTCGTCGATCATCGAAAGCAGGTGCGAGCCGCTCTCGCGGATGTCGCGGCAATACTCGGTGTAGCGAGGGGTGCCGAGAGGTCCGAGAACCGCGTTCTCCATAACGTCGGCGAAGCCGATGATCGCGTTGAGCGGCGTGCGCAGCTCGTGACTCATGTTGGCCAGGAACTCGGACTTGGCCCGGCTGGCGGCCTCGGCCGCGGCCTTCTGGTCGAGGTAGCGCTCGGCCAGATCGGCGAGCTGCTGGGTCTGGAGTTCGAGGGTACGGCGGGAGCGTTTGAGGTCCTTGACGGTCTCGATCAGTTCGCGCTCCGAGGCCTGAAGCTGCTCCTGATGGCGCTTCAGGCTGGTGATGTCGGTGCCGACCGAGACATAGCCGCCGTCCTTGGTCCGGCGTTCGCTGATCTGCAGCCAGCGGCCATCGGTCAGTTCGGCCTCGAAGGTCCGGGCCGCTAGCCCGGTAAGCGCCAGGTTGGCCTCGGGGGATTCGCGTCGGACCTGGGGCAGCACGCCCCGGCCCATCACGTCGATGTAGCTCCGGCCCGATTGCGCGTCCTCGGGGCTGAGGGCGTGGAGGTGGCGGAACTTCGAATTGCACAGGACGAGGCGGTTGCCGGTATCCCAGAGCACGAAGGCTTCCGAGATCGCCTCGACGGCGTCACGCAGGCGCATGTCGGAGGCCGCGTTGGTCTCCTCCAAGGCCCGCTGCTCGGTGATGTCGGTGGCGATGCCGACGAGGTGGCGGCCACCATCAGTGGCATCCGGCATCACTTCGGCCCGGGCGCGCAGCCAGACATAGGCGCCGTCGGCCCCGCGCATCCGGAAGGCATGATCGACGCAGGTCTGGTTGGCGGCGAGGCCACGGGCCAGGCTGTAGAGGTCGCCGTCGTCGGGATGGACCAGGGCGTTCACGGCCCCGAAGGAGAGATATTCGTGCTGCCGCTGGTAGCCGAGCAGGGCGTACATGGAATCCGACCAGTAGATCCGGCCCCGGGCGATGTCCCAGTCCCAGAGCCCGCAGGCGCCGCGGCGCAAGGCGGTCTCCAGACGGCCGCGGATCTGTTCGCGGGCACGGTCGGCGCGGGTCGCCTGCCGGCTCTGCAAACCATAGGCGAGGCCCACGCCGACGATCACCAGGATCGCGGCGGCGACCAGGACGATCTGGTCCCGGGCCCGGGCGCTCCAGCCGCGCATCAGCGGCTCGATCGGCTGAAGTACGGCGACCTGACCGGCCCCGTCGGGCAGGCTGTGGATGGCCGCCAGCACGCTCTCGCCGCCGGGCAGGTCGAGGGCCATGGCACCGGCGCGCTCGCCCAGGCCCGAGAGCGGCTCGCTCTCACCGAGCACCTCGGCCAGGGTCGTCGAGCTGGCGGGCAGCGGCGGGTGGGCGGCGGCGATGCGGGCATCGGGCCGAAGCAGCAGCAGGCGGCGCCCCGGGTGCCGCTCGCTCTCCGGCAACAGCGCACGCAGATCGCCCGCCCGGCCACCGGCCGACGTGATCGCCCGGGCGGCCAGCCGAGCGAAACCCTCGACCTCGGCCTTGGCGCCGGCCAGGATCTCGGCCTTCTGGCCCTGGATGTGGAGTGCCGCAAGGCCGATCAGGCAAGCGAGGAACACCGCCAGGATGCCCGGCACGGCGTAGCGCAGCCACCGCTCGACCAGACCGAGCCGCGGATCCTGGACGCGCATCGGCCAGGAAACGGCAAGACTCGATTCCGCACGCGCGGAGAAGGAAGCGGAAGCCGCCTCCGGCATGACCGAACCTCACCCTTGGGAACTGCGATCCGTCCGCGGCGTCTCGCGCGCCCCGAATCTGATTGAATACAACCATCTTCGAGGGGCGCTTGTCCACGGATTTTTTACCATTCGGCCTTGACGCACCCCCTGGGTTCGGACTCGGCCAGAGAATCGTTTTCTACCGCAAGTTCAGTATCTTAGCCGCCTCCGAGGGTGCGCGCGACGATGTCCGCCGAGTCCCGCGAGAGGCCCGGGATGGCCTTGATCCGATTAAGCATTTCGCCGGCTTTGGCAGCCCGCGATTTTTCCAGCCGACGCCAGGATCCGAAGGCCGTCAGGAGCCGCGCAGCAACCTGTGGGTTGGCCGAATCGAGGGCCGCGACCGTATCGGCGACGAGCGAAAAACCGGCGCCATCGGCCCGAGCGAACTGAGTCGGGTTGCCGAAGGCGAAGCTTCCCACCACGGCACGCACCCGATTCGGGTTGGTCATGGTGAAGGCCGGATGGGACTTCAGCCGGGCGATTCGTTCCAGGGTCCCGGATTCGGGGATCTGAGCCTGGATGGCGAACCACTTATCGAGGACGAGCGGCTCGTCGGCGAAGCGCTCCGCGAAGCCCGCCAGCGCCTCCTCCCGGGCCTGACCGGGGATCAGCGCCAGGATCCCGAGCGCTGCCAACCGGTCGGTCATGTTGGTGGCGCGCGCCAGACGGTCTGCGGCGCGCGATACCCCGGTCTCGGGGTCGCCCGCCGCGATCAGGTCGAGGGCGGCGTTGCGCAGGGACCGGCGCCCGGCCGACGCTGCGTCCGGGCTGTACGCCGCGTCGTCGGCTGCCGCGAGGGCGGCGTCGAGCCGCTCCAGGCGCGGCCGCAGAACTTGGCCGAGATGCGCCCGCAGCGAGAACCGGGCCCGGTGGATCGCATCGGGATCGACGTCCGACAGCAGCGCGTCCGCGGCCTCACCCTCGCTTGGCAGGGCCAGGACCAGGGCCGCGAAGGCCGGATCGGACAGCGCCTCGCTGTCCAGGAAACGCCCGAGCGCCTCCGCGAACGCGTCCGCCCGGGCTGGATCCGGCTCGAGGATGAGGCGGAGGGCGATGTCCTGCGCCGCCTGCCAGCGGTTGAACGGATCGCTGTCCTGCGCGAGCAGCCGCATGCGCTGGGCGTCGGTGAGCGCGAAATCCAAGCGCACGGGGGCGGAGAAGTCGCGCATCAGCGACGGCACCGGCTCTTCGGTGACGCCGTCGAACACGATCTCGGCCTCTGTCCGGTCGAGGACGAAGATTCCGTCACGCACATCTGGACAGGTAGCACCCGAGAGCGGTCCCGCGGCGCCGACGAGCCCGAGCGCCACCGGGATCACCAGCGGCGGCGTGTCCCGGCCGCCCTCGCCGGGCAGGCTCTGGGTGAACCGCAGGGTGCAGCGGGACGCAGCCGGATCGTACGCCATCGTCGCCGTCAGGCGCGGCGTTCCGGGCCGCTCGTACCAGCGGGAGAAGGCCGAGGGGTCGCGGCCCGTCACGGCCGCGAAGGCGGCCAAGAAGTCCTCGACGGTGGCGGCGCGGCCGTCATTATCGGCAAAGTAGCGGTCCATGCCGGCCCGGAACGCGTCTGCGCCGATCAGCGTGCGCAGCATCCGGACGATCTCGGCGCCCTTGTCGTAGACGGTCGCCGTGTAAAAGTTGTTGATCTCGGCATAGGCCCGCGGCCTGACGGGATGGCGCAGGGGGCCCGCATCCTCGGGGAACTGCCGCGCCCGCAGGGACCGGACCTCGGCGATCCGGTGGACCGGCCGGGAGCGCATGTCGGAGGAGAATTCCTGGTCGCGGAAGACCGTCAGCCCCTCCTTGAGGCAGAGCTGGAACCAGTCCCGGCACGTGACCCGGTTGCCCGACCAATTGTGGAAATACTCGTGGGCGATGATCGCCTCGATCGCCGCGTAATCCCCGTCGGTGGCGGTCTCCGGACTCGCTAGAACGTACTTGTCGTTGAAGATGTTGAGGCCCTTGTTCTCCATGGCGCCCATGTTGAAGTCGGACACCGCGACGACGTTGAACACGTCGAGGTCGTAGGGACGGCCGAAGGCGGTCTCGTCCCAGCGCATCGAGCGGACCACCGCGTCGAGGGCGTAGCCGGCGCGGTCCTCCTTGCCGGGCTCGACGTAGACCGCGCAGGTGACGGCGCGCCCCTCCATCGTGGTGAAGCGCGTCTCGACCTGGCCGAGCCGGCCGCCGACCAGGGCGAACAGGTAGGCGGGCTTCGGGTGCGGGTCGTGCCAGATCGCAAAATGCCGATCGGTCCCGGCGGAACCGGATTCGACGAGGTTGCCGTTGCCGAGCAGAACCGGAGCCTCGGCCCGGTCCGCCTCGATCCGAGTGGTGTAGACCGCCATGACGTCGGGGCGGTCGAGGAAGTATGTGATCCGCCGGAAGCCGTCGGCCTCGCACTGGGTGCAGTAGACCCCGTTCGACCGGTAGAGGCCCATCAGCTTGGTGTTGGCGGTCGGGTCGATCTCGGTGACGAGGCGTAAGGTGAATGGCTGCCCGGGCGGTGCGTGCAGGCCGAAGCCCGATGGCGTGGCCGTGTACGCAGCCGCGGCGAGCGCCGTACCGTCGAGGGTGACCGAGACCAGCCGGAGGTCGTCACCGTCGAGATGAAGCGGCGCGCCCGCGCGGCCGCCCGGGTTCGGACGCAGGGCCAGGGTCGCGTCGATCCGCGTGGCGTGCGGATCGAGACGGATATCGAGGTCGACGCGGTCGATCAGATAGTCGCTCGGCCGGTATTCCTCCAGGCGGATCAGCGGCGGCGTCTCGGTGCGCATTCGGCTCTCTCCGGATCGGGGGCTGGCCCGTTCTGGTCCCTCGCGCGGCCCGGCGCAACGCGGTCGGGGCGTGAGGGCCCATGATCGGAAACCTCAGCGCGTCGTGCCGCACCCGGGACGATTCTGAGCCGCGCCCTTCAGCCGCCACAGCCCGCCGATCAGGCCGAGGTTGATGGCGGCGAGCAGCGCCAGCAGGCCCCACAGGGCGTCGGGCCCGATCCGCTCCAGCAGGAAGGCGCCGAGCGGCGGCGCAATAGCTTGAGCCACCAGCGCGGGCCGGGCCAGCCGGCCGACGAGCCCGGCATACTGGTCGGGCCCGAACAGCACGAGGGGTACGGTACCGCGCGCGATCGAGTAGACGCCGTTGCCGGCCCCATAGATCATCAGGGCGAGGCCGATCACCGGCTCGTGCGAAGCCAGCAGCAGCAGCCCGCAGGCGACCAGCGCGAAGGCGGCGGTCAGCGTCCAGAGCGGGTGATGCCGGCCCCGGTTGGCGATCTCGATCAGCCGCGCGGCGACCTGCGACGGCCCGATCAGGCCGCCATAGGCGACGGCGGCGGCGAGGGTGACGCCCCGGGCCTGCAGCAGGATCAGCAGGTGCACCGAGACCAGCGCCATGATGGTGCCGCCGAGCACCAGCACGCCGGCCATCAGCAGGAAGGCCCGGACTTGCCGCGGCGTCAGCGGTACGACGGGCGCCCCTTGCCCGGTCGTCACCACCGCCGGGCGAGGGGCCGGCGGGATCAGCGCGAGGACCAGCGGCAGCGACACCGTCAGGTGCAAGCCGGCATAGGCGAAGCAGGTCCCCCGCCAGCCGACCTGCGCGACCAGGAACGCCGTGAGCGGCCAGCACACGGTGCTGGCGAAGCCGCCCACCAGCGTCAGAGCCGTGATCGCGGACCGCGCCTCGGCGCGGTACAGGCGTCCCAAGGTGGCGTAGGCAGGATCGTACAGGCCGCAACCCATGCCGACGCCGAGGATCAGCCAACCGGCCAGGAAGACCGGCAGGGTCGGGGACAGGCCCAGCACCGTGAGGCCTGCCGCCAGCAGCAGGGCCGCCAGAGCCAGGACCGGCCGCCCCCCGCGCGCCTGGATGACGCTCCCGACGCGCGGCGACACCACTGCCGCAACCAGCAGGCCGAGGGACAGGCCGCCGACGATCCAGGCCAGCGGCCATCCGGTATCCCGGGCGATCGGCTCGGCCATCACGGCCGGGAGGTAGTAGGTCGAGCCCCAGGCGAGGATCTGCACGACGCCCAGCGCGGAGATCACCGGCCAGCGGCGGGTCCGATCGGCCACCGGATCATCCCGTCCCGAGCAGGGGCAGCCACAGGGCCAGGGCCAGCAGGGCGACGAGCAGCACCGGCACGGTGGTGACGAGGCCAATCCGCATGTACTGGCCCCAGCCGATCCGCTGTCCCTTGCTCGCCAGAACGTGCAGCCACAGCAGCGTGGCGAGGCTGCCGATCGGGGTAAATTTGGGGCCGAGGTCGCAGCCGATCACGTTGGCGTAAATCATCAGTTCGCGCATCAGCGGCGACACGTCGGGCGCCTGCTGGATCGCCAGCGCACCGATGAGCACGCTCGGCATGTTGTTCATGATTGAGGACAGGATCGCGGCACCGAAGCCCGCCCCGAGCGTCGCCGCAAGCGGCCCGTGACCGGCGAGCCAGACCAGGCCGCCGGCCAGCGCATCGGTCAGCCCGGCATTCCGGAGCCCGTAGACCACCAGGTACATGCCGAGGCTGAACAGCACGATCTGCCACGGCGCGCCGGCCAGCACCTTGCGGATCGGGATGCGCCCGCCCGTCCGGGCGAGGAGCAGGAGCATGGCCGCGCCCGCGCAGGTGACCACCGAGACCGGCACCCCGAACGGCGCCGTGACGAAGTAGGCCCCGAGCAGCAGGCCGAGCAGCGGGAACGCCGCCCGGAACAGCAGCGGGTCGCGGATCGCGTCGCGGGGCGGTTCCAGCTCGTCGACCGGGTAGGTGACCGGCAGCGCGGACCGAAAATACAGCCCCAAAACCAGCAGCGTGGCGGCGAGCGACACCAGATCGACCGGCACCATCACGGCGGCGTAACGCCCGAAGGTGATGGCGAAGAAGTTCGCCGAGACGATGTTGACCAAGTTGGAGATCACCAGCGGCAGGCTGGTGGAATCCGCCACGAATCCGCAGGCGACGATGAAGGCCAGGGCGGCCTGCGGCTTGAACGCGAGCTTCAACAGGATCGCCAGCACGATCGGCGTCAGCAGCAGCGCCGCCCCGTCATTGGCGAACACGGCCGCGATGGCGGCGCCCAGCACCACCACCAGGGGGAACAGACACCGGCCCCGCCCGCCGCCCCATCGGGCGACGTGCAACGCCGCCCAGTGGAAGAAGCCGGCCTCGTCCAGCAGCAGCGAGATGATGATCAGGGCCACGAAGGTGAAGGTCGCGTCCCAGACGATGTGCCAGACCACCGGCACGTCGGCCGGCTGGATCACCCCCGTGGCGAGGGCCACGCCCGCACCGATCAGGGCACTCCAGCCGATCCCGAATCCCCCCGGCTGCCAGATGACGAAAATCAGGGTGACGACGAAGATGACGAGCGCGAGCATGCGGACGGGGATCTTTCCGGCGCCGGGTCAGGCGAGACCGACGCGGCGGCCGACTTCGTCCACCACCGGCTCGCCGCTTTCCTTGACGACCGCGCCCTGCTGCTGCGGCAGCAGCTCGAGCACCCGCTCGGACGGCCGGCACAGCCGGACACCCTTCGGGCTGACCACGAGCGGCCGGTTGAGCAGGATCGGGTGCGCCTGGATGGCATCCAGCAGCTGCGCGTCGGTCAGGGCCGGGTCGGCGAGGCCGAGTTCGGCATAGGGCGTGCCCTTCTCGCGCAGCGCATCCCGAACCGAGAGGCCGGCGCGGGCAAGGAGTTGCTCGAGCAGTGCCCTGGCTGGCGGTGTCTTGAGGTACTCGACGACGTGCGGCTCGATGCCGGCGTTGCGGATCATCGCCAGGGTGTTGCGCGCGGTGCCGCAATCCGGGTTGTGGTAGATCACCACGTCGAAGGCGCAATCAGGCATGGTCCACCTCGTTGGTTCCGGGGCCGCAGGCGGCGAGCGCGGGCGCGCAGATCTCCGGGTGTCCCTGGCAGCAATCCGTCATGAGGAATGCGACCAAACTGGCGAGAACCGGATAGGCGACACTATAGATGATGGAGCGCCCGGCACGGCGCGATCCGATCAGTCCAGCCTGCTGCAACTCCTTCAGGTGGAAGGAGATGGTCGAGGCGGACACGCCGATGGCGCCGGCCAGCGCCCCGGAGGCCATGCCGTCCGGGCCGGCCTTCACCAGCGCCCGCAGCGCCCGCAACCGGTGCTCCTGACCAAGCGCCATGAAGGCCGCGAGGGCTTGCGGTTCGTCCATTTTCGTTTCTACAATCAAACGATCGTACGAACATACGAGAATGCCTGACCGTGGACAAGCCCGCCCAGCCCTTCGACGACAGCCTCCCGAATCTCAGCCGCCCCCATTTCGCGGTGCCGAGCGCGGCGCAGCTTGCAATCGCGCTTCCCTATGCGCACGCGCCGCGCTTCCTGATCCTGTACGGCTCGCTGCGCGAGCGCTCGTTCAGCCGGTTCCTGGCCCAGGAAGCGGCGCGCCTGCTCGAAGCCATGGGAGGCGAGGTCCGGATCTACGATGCGCACGGCCTGCCGCTGCCCGACGATGCCACGGCCGACCACCCGAAGGTGCAGGAACTGCGCGCGCTGTCGCTGTGGTCGGAGGGGCAGGTCTGGGTCTCGCCGGAGCGCCACGGCAATCTCACCGGCGTGATGAAGAGCCAGATCGACTGGCTGCCGCTCAGCGAAGGCTCGGTGCGGCCGACGCAGGGGCGCACCTTGGCGGTGATGCAGGTCTCGGGCGGCTCGCAGAGCTTCAACGCGGTCAACAGCCTGCGCCTGCTCGGGCGGTGGATGCGGATGATCACCATCCCCAACCAATCCTCCGTGCCCATGGCCTACCGGGAGTTCGACGCGGCCGGCCGGATGAAGGCGGGGCCGCTGTACGAGCGCGTGGTCGATGTCTGCGAGGAGTTGATGAAGTTCACGCTGCTGACCCGCGAGCGGGCCGACTATCTCGTCGACCGCTACAGCGAGCGTAAGGAGCGGGAGCCGGAGCGGCTGCGGGCGGTGGCAGACGATATCGGCATCGGCAAGCCATGACCGGCCCGGGTGGCCTACTCGGCCGGGGACGCGCGCTCTAGCTAGGACGGAGGCCGGCCCCGCCGGTCATGTTCGTTTCCGCTGAGGGCGTCGTGACGGCCCTCGCTCCGAAAGAGGGATAGCCGCCAGATGGAATACCTGCACACAATATTGTGATCTTTTTATTTGCTGTGCATTTGATTTTACTTCGAGTCGTCAGGCATCACGTGGGTGCATTTGAGGCCACTTGGGTGCACCGGGCTACTTGATAGTCGCTTACTACTGAATTTCTGCATGTAGAGGTCGGTGGGGGAGGGCGTTATAAGCAGGGACGAGGTTGATTCCCTGCGGTTAAGACCGCGGGCACGCCTCCGAACCCTAAGGATCACGCCGTGACGCGAATCGTTGTCTATGCTGATGGAGGCTGCTCACCCAATCCTGGCCCTGGTGGCTGGGGGGTGGTCATCTCGGGCCCGGACGGGCCTTTGGATCTATGTGGGGGTGAGATTAGTAGTACGAACAACCGCATGGAGCTGACGGCAGCCATCCGGGCGCTGGAGCACTTCCCCGAGGGCGCGCAGATTGAGATGCGCTGCGACAGCCAGTACGTGGTCAAATCCGTCACCGAATGGATGGGCGGCTGGAAGGACAAAGGTTGGCAAAACTCGAAGGGCCCGGTGAAGAATCTCGACTTGATGCAACGTCTGGACGAGCTCGCCAGCCAGCGCGATGTGAAGTGGACGTGGGTTCAGGGCCACTCCGGAGATCCACTCAACGAACGAGCGGATTGCCTCGCGACGCAGGGCAGGCACAGGGCGCACAGCCTTTCAGCTCAGCCTTCTTCGTCGCCAAGTCCTGCCGTGAAGGTTCCTGTTGCAACTTTACCCCCGGTAATGAGCAGGCTGGCAATGGCAGCATTCCGACCACTGTCCATTCTGGTTGACTTCTCGCTAGCGCGTGAAGTTTCGCATGCTGCCAAGCAGTCTGGCACCCAGGAAGCAGTGTTTCTTGAGGAGTGCATCAGATTCGTACTCGCGCTCGGACCAGAGGAAACTGCCCGTCTACGAGCGAGTATGGGGGCCGCTTCGGGCTCGGCCGGATAAGCGATCGAGGCTTCAGTCATTCGCAGGACGGCATCTCCCCATCAATTTTTGCTCGAGTCAATTCGCTACCGAATTTGACCCATAGCCGACTACGCCCGTTACCATCTCGAAAGTCTGCCCTTGTACCGATTCTGTTGAAAAACTCGGGTGTTGCAGCGGCTGTGATGAGGTGATTCACTCCTGTCCAGAGACGGAGATCGAAGCAGATGATGGGACCTCGGCAAGTCGAGCAGGGTGCCCTGTTCTACGAGTTCTCGCTCGACACGCACGTTCCCACCGACCATCTACTTCGCTCCATCGACCGCTTCGTCGACCTGACCGGCCTGCGCCAGGAGCTGGCTCCGTTCTACGCCTCGACGGGCCGCCCTTCCGTCGATCCCGAGTTGATGATCCGCATGCTGATCGTCGGCTACTGCCTCGGCATCCGCTCCGAGCGTCGGCTTTGCGACGAGGTCCACCTCAACCTCGCCTACCGCTGGTTCTGCCGGCTCGGTCTCGACGGCCGGGTGCCGGATCATTCTACCTTCTCCAAGAACCGCCATGGCCGCTTCCGCGACTGTGATCTCCTGCGTCGCCTGTTCGAGACTGTGCTCGCCCGCTGCATCACCGAGGGGCTCGTCGGTGGCGAAGGCTTTGCCGTCGATGGCAGCCTGATCAAGGCCGATGCCAATCGGCAGAAGGGGGTGGAAGGCTCTGCCGGCCTGCCGCCTGAGGTCGTGAGCCGTGCTGCTCAGGAGTATCTGGCCGTCCTCGACGAGGCCGCCTTCGGGGCCGCAACGCCGGTGCCGCCCAAGTTCATCTCGCCCGCCGATCCGGCCGCGCGCTGGACCGGAGCGCACGGCGGGCAGGCGTTCTTCGCCTACACAGCCAACTATCTGATCGACCTCGACCACGCGATCATCGTCGACGTCGAGGCGACCACGGCCATCCGGCAAGCCGAGGTTACAGCGGCCAAACGCATGATCGAGCGTTCGCGCGAGCGCTTCGACCTCTATCCGGCCAAGCTGGCTGGCGACAGCGGTTACGGTTCGGCCGAGATGCTGGGTTGGCTCGTCTACGAGCAGGGCATCGAGCCGCACATCAGCGTATTCGACAAATCGACCCGCACCGACGGCACCTTCTCACGCGCCGACTTCACCTACGACCAGCCGGGCGACGTCTACCGCTGCCCGGCGGGCCAAGTGCTGACCACGACCGGCACCCTGGTCAACGACGGGGCGACGCTGCTGTACCGGGCGAGCAAGTTCGCCTGCGCGCCATGTCCGTTGAAGGCGCGGTGCTGCCCGAACGAGCCGGTGCGCAAGGTCCCGCGCTCGATCTACGAGGGCGCGCGGGACATGGCCCGCGACATCGCGCGGTCCGAGGAAGGCAAAACCTCACGACGCGAACGCAAGAAGGTCGAGATGCTGTTTGCCCACCTCAAGCTCATCCTGAAGCTGGACCGCCTCCGGTTACGAGGACCGAACGGAGCGAAGGACGAGTTCCACCTCGCAGCCGCCGCCCAGAACCTGAGGAAGCTCGCCAAGATCATCCCGGTCCCGCAGCCGAGCCCGGCTTGACCGGCAGGGGACACCCGGCTCGGGAACGAGAGCTCATCCCGCTCACGCTCCGATCTCGGACGAGAACGAGTTTTTCAACGAAATCGTACCTAAAGCAGACATTTCATGGACGGGCCTAATATCAGGAGTATATTGCCATCGTCGCCTCATGACCGACATTGTCGAGGCTTTAGACCGGGCCGAGGCCCATTTTCGTGGCGGTCTAATAGCTCTCATGGGTCTGAAGAAACGGCGCGCAGGACGCGTCACACCGGCCGGAAATTTGTGCTGAAGCGAGGTGCGAAGCTCCTGTGTTTGCAGGAGTAACTAGTGGCGGAACTGGCGGACCTCGCACGCAGCTCCGACGTTCCAACGGCATGACGATAAGGTCGACGGATCTGGAAGGCTCACTGTCTCTGGCTCGACCCCCAAGGCTCGACGCGCGCACCCGATCAGCTTGGCCGGCCGAGATCACGTCAGCCAGCGGCGTCGATACGGACTTGAGCGCAGCGTGCCCCGGATGGGGCCTGGTTGCGATGCGTGCGACGGCCGTCGGCCCAATGGCTGTAGTCTGCGACGCTTCGATTCCGCCGAACTGCCGGTCACAACGGAGCGACGCCCATCCAGTCAGGCGGGACGCTTCTGCCGTACAACGTCCCCTTCCGGTCGCGGTCGCGGTCGTAGGATGCGGTAGCGAAGCGGTGCTCCAGCATCGACCGCTGGCATCCGTGGAGATGGTGGCCCGAGCCTCCCAGCCACAGCACGCAGCGGGCGTCGGCTGCCGCCAGCGCGAGTTCCAGCGCCCGCCACGCGCCGAGACCGTCGGTTGCGGCGACCGCCTCACCATACCAATGCGCGGCCCAGCATGCGCGGGCGTAGCAGCGTCCGGCCTTTGCCGCAGCGTCGCGTAAGAAGCCGTGTCGAAAGCGCTCGTCGTCGAAGAAATCGTCCAGGGCTGGATCGGATACGGCAAACCCGGCGGCCGTCACGGCCCTGGCGAGGTCGAGCGGATGTCGCCCGGTCGCGCGATCTTTTACATAAGCGACGACCAAGTCGTGACGCCTTGCAGTTTCTGCGGCGAGGATCAGGCGGGCCATCGCTCGGTCGTTCGGCGCTCGATCCAATTGCCGACGGCGTATGGACTCGATCGCTGGATCGTCCGAACTCCTCCATAGTAGCAGCGACGTGCGCGGGACGAGACCGATCGGGAGCACTTCGGGAAATAGCGGCGCGACGTCTCCGTAGGCGTCGAAAAGGCGTGCAGCTCGCTTCGGATCGACGTAGGAAACAGCGCGAGCGACGTCGTGCGCCAGAACGGCGAGGACCGGCGCCCTTTCAGTCGCCGTCGCCTCCTCCGCCAGCGCGAGCAGCCGTTCGAACGCCGAAGGCGCCTCCCTGGCGGCACGGTCTACGACCTCGCTGGATGGAGGATGCAGCAACATCTCGCGGCCGGACGATGCGAGGTCGCGATGGAGGGCGAAGAAGTCCCTCATGTTACGCATCGGCCTGCGCGCGCCGCTCCCGACGTCGAAGCCATCGGCGGGGCCGAAGTCGATGCGGTGCCAACTGCCCGAATTCTCATCGCGCGCCGGTAGATCGTCCGGCCGGACGATGGCGACCTTCATGCCGGTCGGCAGCACGCCGACCGCACTGGTATCGCGCAGCACCCGATGCAGATCGTTGACCGCCGCCTCGAGCGTCGCCGCGCCCGAGTGCTCCAAGGCCGAACTCCGCAATGCTGGGGTCAGCTTGGCGAGCGCAGACGGCTCGTCGGCATCTAGCATTACAGTTGCATTTTCGACGAGGTTCTGACTCTCTGCGTCACCATGATTCGCGCATCATGGACATCGGGGACCTCGATCGAGGCGACGCTGGAGTTGTGGGCCTCGTCGCTGCGGGAGGTG
>NZ_VRVA01000278.1:0-1502 GCF_008039945.1 Methylobacterium sp. WL64 | reverse complement strand
ACTACGTCCGCACCGCCCGTGCCAAGGGCCTGCCGGAGTGGATCGTGGTCGGCAAGCACGCCCTGCGCAACGCGCTGATCCCGCTCGTCACCATGGTCGGACTCCAGTTCGGACAGCTCTTCGCGGGCGCCATCCTGGTCGAGACCGTGTTCGCTTGGCCGGGACTCGGCCGCCTGACCTTCGACTCGATCCTGCGGCGCGACTACCCTACGCTGCTCGGCATCCTGTTCTGCTCGGCGCTGTTGGTCGTCGCCGCGAACCTTGTCACCGACCTCCTCTATCGCCTGATCGATCCGCGCATCCGTGCCGGGAGGCCCGCATGAACGTCGCCGCCGCGACCGGCTCGACCTTGCCATCGGAGGCGACGTGCCCCGAGGCGGCCCCGCCGATGCCGCGCCCGGCCGTCACGCCCGGGCTCGCCACGCTTTACCTGTTCCTGCGCAACCCCAGCGGCCTCCTCGGTCTCGCCATCCTGCTCGGCCTCCTGTTCGCCGCGCTGGTCGGACCGCACCTCTACGGGGTCGATCCGTTCGACATCGTCGGCGCCCCGTTCCAGCCGCCCGGCGGCGATCCGCTGCTCGGCACGGACTACCTCGGCCAGGACATCCTGGCGGCCCTGCTGCAGGGCGGTCGCGCGACCCTGCTGGTCGGTTTCTCCGCGGCCCTGATCACCGTGGTGATCGGCGTGACCTTCGGGGCGCTGGCGGGCTTCTTCGGAGGCCGGACCGACACGCTGCTGATGAAGGTCACCGAATTCTTCCAGGTGCTGCCGACCCTGCTGTTCGCGATGGTTCTGGTCACCCTGTTCGGCCAGAGGATCGCCATCACCACGATCGCGATCGGGATCGTCTCCTGGCCGCCCACGGCGCGGCTGACCCGGGCGGAGTTCCTGCGCCTGCGCGGCCTCGACTTCGTCAAAGCCGCGCGGGCGGCCGGGGCCGGACCGCTCTACCTGATCGGCCGGGTGATCCTGCCGAACGCCGCACCGCCGATCGTGGTCTCGGCGACGCTGGCGATCGGCACCGCCGTGCTGTTCGAGGGGGCTCTGAGCTTCCTCGGGCTGGGCGACCCCAACGTGATGAGCTGGGGACTGATGATCGGCCAGAACCGCGCCTACGCCCTGGAGGCGTGGTGGACGGTGCTGCTGCCCGGGGCGGCGATCTTCCTCGCGGTCCTCGGCGTCAGCCTCGTGGGCGACGCCGTCAACGACGCGGTCAACCCGCGCCTGCGCAAGCGGAGCTGAGCGATGCCTCCCGTCCTCGCAGTCGAAGACCTCACCGTCACCTTGCGGCAGGCCGGAGCCAGCGTGCCGGTGCTGGAGCACCTGAGCTTCTCCGTCGAGGCCGGCCGCACCATCGCGCTGGTCGGCGAATCCGGCTGCGGCAAGAGCATGACCGCGCTGGCGATCATGGGCCTGCTGCCGGAGGGATTCGCCCGTGCCGGCGGTCGCATTCGCCTCGCCGGGGAGGATCTCGCGGCGGCCAAGCCGGCCCGGCTGCGGG
>NZ_VRVA01000277.1:0-1510 GCF_008039945.1 Methylobacterium sp. WL64 | reverse complement strand
GGCGGGGGCGGACTGCGGGGACCGCGGGATCGCGGGATCGCGGGATCGCGTCGGCGATATGGCCTTTCGCTGGGAGTACAAAGCGAGTCCCAACGCTTGTTGCCCGGCATGAGGGACCGGTTCGACACGGATAAGACATAGCGGTTCACCATCTGGCGAACCGAAAGCGGACGCGTTCTCACGGCCTTGTTTTAAGGCTGTCATGCTCGCGATTGGCCGCCTCAATCGCCTCGCCATTGTCGAGTGCCCACGCGCAGAGCGCCTCGAAGGGTTGGCGCAGGGAATGGCCAAGCGGGGTGATCGCATACTCGACGCCAATGGGCGCGGTCGGCAGCACTGTCCGGGTCACCATACCGTTGCGCTCCAGCCGCTTGAGCGCGTCCGCCAGCGCCTTGTGCGTGATGCCGTCGAGCCGCCGCTTGATCGCGTTGAACCGTGCCGGTCGCGGGCAGAGCACCGTGAGGATCAGGATCGTCCACTTGTCGGCGATCTTGTCCAGCACCAGGCGGACCTGCGCCATGTCGGCGAGCGCGCACGCGGATAGGATATCGAGATCAGTATCATCGGCCATATCTAGGCTAATCTAAGTGCGTTCTTGATAGCAGATATATGCCGTGTATCTCATGCGCCGTTGCAGATGAAGGGATGCCGCGATGGCTCGCATGGTGGACAAGGTTGCGCTCGTGGTCGGCGGGGCGAAGGGCATCGGCCTTGCGGTCGCCGAGAGGCTGGCGGTCGAGGGCGCGTCGGTCGTCTTCACCGGACGGCGCGCCGACGAGGTCGAGGCAGCCGCCGCGAGGATCGGGCGCGGTGCGCGGGGTCTCGTCGCGGATGCGGCCCTACAGGAAGATTTGCACCACGTCGTGGCGACGGTGCGGGAGACACATGGCCGGATCGATGCGCTGGTCCTCAACGCGGGCATCTCGGAACCGGCGACCCTGCGCGACGGGACGCCCGAGCATTTCGACCGGCACTTTGCGGTCAACGTCCGTGGGGCCGTCTTCGGGTTGCAAGCGGCGTTGAGTGCGATGGGACGGGGTGGCTCGGTCGTGCTGATGGGGTCGATCGCCGATGCCGCAGGAATCACGCCCTACGGGACCTATTGCGCGACGAAGGCGGCGCTGCGCTCTTACGCGCGCACATGGACAGCAGAACTGGCTCCGCAGGGTATCCGCGTGAACGTGGTGGCCCCCGGCCCAACTGACACCGCCATGATGGCCAGCGTGCCTGAGGAGCAGAGGGCCGCACTGATCGCGCCAATCCCGCTCGGCCGCATGGCGCGTCCCGAGGAGGTGGCGGCGGCCACACTGTTCCTTCTGAGCGACGAGGCGAGCTTTGTCGCGGGGGCCGAACTGTGCGTCGATGGTGGGATGCGACAGATTTAGAGCGCCTAACAGAACCGTCTGATCTGGTTGAGAGTGATGAGGCTGGCGGCGAGGCTCGTGAAGGCCTCGTAGATGTCTGCGCGTCGCTCGTAGCGGATGGGCAATCGACGGAATCGGTTGAACCA
>NZ_VRVA01000276.1:0-1619 GCF_008039945.1 Methylobacterium sp. WL64 | reverse complement strand
GCCTCCAACTGGCGGCCAACGACTATCAACGTGGGGTTGTCACGCCAGCGCAGCTGGAAAACATCCGCGCCTCGGCACGTTCCCTGGTCGAAGATTTTGAGGTGCACGAAGACGTCGAGCCTGCGGGGGACGCTAAAGCGATGAACCCGAGCGAGACCCTGACCTTAGCTGAGCGAGCCCATCCCAGAAATGAAGCCGTGCCCGGGCAAGCGCCATCGCAAGAGGCGCTTCCCGAAGCGTGGAAAGGCGAGACGCCCGTGCTATGTGTGGCAGGACGCGGCCCCCTCGACGAGGCCTCCTCAGCTATGCTGGCCCAGCTGCTGCGCAAGCACGGACTTGGAGCACGGGTCGCCGGTTACGAGGCTGTTTCACGCGACCGCATTCGCGATCTCGACCTGACCGGCGTGGCGATGGTGTGCATCTCCTACCTCGACATCACCGGCAACCCGGCACACCTGCGCTACCTGCTGGAGCGGCTGAAGCGACGTGCACCGGACGTTCCGGTCCTAGTCGGCCTCTGGCCGGTGGGCGAGAAGGTACTCACCGATGCCGGCGTTGGACGCCAAGTTGGGGCTGACGCCTATGCGTCCTCGCTCCGGCAGGCCGTGGAGACTTGCCTGGCCGCTGCCAGTGCAACTCAGGACAGTACCGCCCAAGCGGCATAAGCGGGCTTTTAAAAACATGTACTAGCATGACATCATATTGATCGCTCGAAAGGATAACCACGAACTATGGTAGGTTGCGGGCAGGCACACCGGAGCACAAGCGCGGTGCGCCTGCTGTTCTGAGCAGCGAACTCAGAGCAGTTCAAGCAGCCGCCTTCTCGACCGTCTCGGCAAGCTGACTGGCGAGTTCGTCGCCCTTGTAGATTTCGTCCACCGCCTGCTTCAGCTTGGCCGCATCGTCTGTGCGACCGAGGGCTTTGGCGTAGGCGGCGGCCGAGCCGAAGCCGGCGAGGCCGTAATGCGACATGCGCTGGTACTGCGCGATGATCGCTACGTCGCGCAGCTTGCCGTCGCTCGACGCCTCCTTGACGCCGTGCTTCAGGGCCTCGGCCACGAGGCCCTCCATGCCTTTGCAGTGCTCGGGCTTAGTCTCACCGCCATTGGCTTGGATCAGGCTCCTGAGCACGTCGGTGTGCTTCTGGATCCCGCCCACCGATTTTTCCAGCATCTGCTTCAGTTTGGCGTCGCTAACCTGCCCGTTGAGCTGCTGCACGGCCCTGACCATCTGGTCGTTGGCCGACCAAAGATCCTGCATCTCGTCGAGATAAACCTCTTTCAGGCTGTTGGGTGCCGACATCGTTTCCTCCACTGGGTTGTCGATGCCTCGCAAACCGAAGGGACATCACGGCGTTCCGGTTGCCGGCATTCCCGCGTCGTTCCGCCCAGGGTCACAGAAGGGGACACGTCCGGAACCCCACGACTGCCGTCGAAGATTTCGCTTCAGCCACTGTCGTTCGCACCAGGGCTTTCCGCACGTTCGAACGTTAGCGTTCCGCGAGGAGAGACGCCGATGGTCGATGAAACGCGTCACATACAGATGCGGCAGATCGTGGCTGGCCTGTCCGAGGGCGTGATCCTGATCGAGCCGGATCAGACCATCGCCTACGCGAACAC
>NZ_VRVA01000275.1:0-1626 GCF_008039945.1 Methylobacterium sp. WL64 | reverse complement strand
CCCCCCTTTTTTTTTTTCAACCATAAGACGTCATACGACATCTGCGCTTGTCTGGTGGGCTCGTTGTTGTTTATAAGAGACAGCTCCTATAGTGGACAAGCGAGAGCCGGGGTGGTTGTCCACCCCGGCTCTCGCTCGCTGCGTTGTCTCCGATTTGCTGGTCTAGAGCGCCTTGCGAACCTTCAGGCGCTGCCATTCGCCTTCGGTGCCGAGGCAAGTGACGTGGACGACTGCTTCCTGCCCCTCTGCCATGTCAAGGAACCAAGCCTGGCGCTTCGACGTCACCTCGAACTCGATAGTCAGGCGGCATGCCGGATCCAGGCCGCGCTTCACGGTCGCCTGCACCCCAAGGGCGGCCTGGTCGGCATGGCTGAGACCGGCATACAGGTTGAGCTTGCTGGCTCTACGGTAGGTCGGGTTCTCCTCCGTCCCGTCCTCTGAGGTTTGGTCAGAGCGCGGTGCACCGTCACCGGTAGCGATACGATTAGGACTAGCCTGCTCGAAGTTCGGGTCGTCGTTCTTACTGCGTGCCACGTATCATCTCCTTGCGTTGAGTCGTTTATGAGGTTCTCGAGTTCAGCGGTGTTGTTGTTCTCGTCGGTCATGTCCCGCTGTTGATGAAAGACCGTACCGTGCCGTAGCTTGTGAGGGATTAGGGCATCGGATTTGTCCGGGCTCGGTCGCGATTGATGCAGTCTGGCCTGCGGCCTTCAGGGAGGACGTTGAGCCGTTTGAGTCCGGCGGTGTGGAGCACGGACGTGAACACGTTGGTGGCGTCAGCCATGCTCGGTATCTGACTGTTGCTCGCAGCTCTGGCAGCGCGCACGATGCCGCGGCGGGCCTCGTGCGGGCGGGTGTGCTATGCGACCCGGGCACCGACGGGCGCGAGAGGGGACAGATCGATATGGCGGAAAGACGCGCGCCGCACTCGCGCCTAGCGCTTGCGCTTACGGTGGCGGCGGGGATCCTGATCGCGGGCGTCGGCACGCTCGGCTGGCGTTGGTACAGCTACATCACTGCGAGCGCCACGCTCTACGACGAGGTCGGGATCGAGGTGAACCACCGGCTTCCCGAACCGCTGCGGGCCTGGGGCTAGGCGCGCAACAAGGAGCGGTTCCCCCGTGCCGTGCTGCCCTGTGGCTGCTAGGCCGGGCAGATCTGATCGGTGACCGACCGGAAGGATCGCGAGGGGACGCCTCACGAAGCGCGCCGTGCATCACGGGCTGGGCCAGTACCCTTCACCCAGCTCACCGCGGTCCTAATTCGCCAACAGCGTTAGACCGTTTTCAGGCATATCAGTGTCTAACGTCTTACCTCCCTGCCAAACAGCACCTTTCAACTTCTGACATGGTCGTCTGAACTTTGGTGGTTTGCCCTACGGATCGAGCCCCTCAGCCTTGCGCTTGGCAGCCCGGCGGCGCTCGACGCGGGTCACCGAGAAGATCGAGACTTCGTAGAGCAGCAGCATGGGGATCGCGAGCGAGAGCTGCGAGATCACGTCCGGCGGCGTCAATACGGCGGCGGCCACGAAGACCAGGACGATGGCGTAGCGGCGCTTCTCGCGGAGGAAGGCCGTGTCGATCACGCCGATCTGGCCCAGCAGGGTCAGGATCACCGGCAGCTGGA
>NZ_VRVA01000273.1:0-1661 GCF_008039945.1 Methylobacterium sp. WL64 | reverse complement strand
GGGGCTCATGGTGTACCGATCAGCCGAGCTTCGAGCAGGTCGAGTTTGGCGCGGCCGAACATCTGTCGCTTCACGAGCTTCAGGCGGGTAATCTGCCCTTCGGTCTGGCCGTTCGACCATGGTTGCGTGAGAGCTGCAGCAACAGCCGCCTTGTCCTTGAGCAGGCCGCCGGCGAAGGACGCCAGAAGGCTGCGGGCCGCAGCCTCGATCCAGGTGTCGAGATCGGATCGACGCCGTTCGCGGATCATGGTTTGGAAGCGCGACAACAGGGCCCTTGCCTCGTCGAGCCTCGGCACCTCCCCCTCGATCGTCGCCACAAGGACGGCTTCGGCCTTCGTCAGGCTGTCCCGCCCCGTCGTCATCAGCCGGGAGAGGATCCGCGCTGACGGCACCCTGCTGGGCGCGCCCTCCGGCGCCCGCTCACTGCGTCGCCTCCGCGTCGCCCATTCCCCGACCACCCGCAAGCTGCCGGTGAACCCGTTCGCGCGAAGCCGACGCCAGAGTTCAGCCCCGTTGCGACAGCCGGCCGCCCATTCGGCATCGAGCCGGGGCAGATGGGCATCCAGGCTGCTCTGGCGGGCGCGGAAGACGTCGCCGGTCAGACCGCGAAGCACGTCGCGCACGAGCTTGCGACTGTGCCCGGTCGTCCGGGCAATCTTCTTGATCGGCATGCCCTGTCGCGACAGAGCCAGGATCGCCTCGCCCGTCGCCTCCCTCCGAAGATAGCCGTCGTACTGCAGGCGCTCGGCGCAGGTCAGACGTTCGGGATCGACCGTCGCGGCTCCCACCGCGATGCGGATGGCGGCCATCGACTTGCGCACGGCGTCGAGGAAGGCAGCGCTGGCATTCTCCATCAGATGCCAGCGATCGGCGACTTGAAGGGCATGGGGTAGAGCCCGCGCTGTCGCTTCCCCATACCCACCGCCGCGGTCACGGGCGACGATGGTGATCTCGGGGTGAGCGGCGAGCCATGTCTCGACCGTGCTACTCTCTCGATCCGGTAGCAGGGCGATGACACGTCGCCGTTCCAGGTCGCAGACCAGCGTGCCGTAGCGCTGTCCCCGACGGAAGGCCCAGTCGTCGATGCCGATCACGCTCGGACGCTCCACCGGACGGACGGCACGGCGGCGCACGGTTCGGAGCATCGTATCCCGACTGGCAGGGACCATAAGACGACGCGCGAAGCAGGCAGCGGGCCTGCCGCCGAGGGCAAGGCCCAGATGACGCACGATGCAGTCGAGCCGGGCCGTACGCCGGGCGTAGGTAGCGGCGAGATCCGGCCCGAGCCGCTCGGCGAAGATCCTGGTCCGACAGTCTATCCCGACGCAGCGGAAGCGGCGGACGCTGACATCGATGACGACGGGTCTCCCGGCGACAGGCAGATCGGACAGGGTACGCGTGTAGCGGCTATGGATTCGAGACGAAGGCCGATCGCAGCTTGGACACCGGGCCAGGGTGGCGACAGGTCGGGCGGTGATGGTCAGGCCAGAGCCGATCTCGACATGATCGATGACGAGTCCGCGCGGAATTACCGAGTTGGGATGCAGGCTGCGAGGCATGGCAGGATCTCCGACGACCGAAGCCGAGATCCATCAACTCCCCTGCACCGAAAGTGAGTCAGACCCGAAATAGGACCCCCGCGGCCCACGCCGGATGAATAC
>NZ_VRVA01000272.1:0-1733 GCF_008039945.1 Methylobacterium sp. WL64 | reverse complement strand
ACCGGGGACGGGGCGGGGAGGGGGCCGCTCACGGCATGCGTCGGATCCCGGTGATGTTCTCTGGCGAAAGGTCGGCCGCCAGACTCCGGTGCGGCGGGGTTGCGGCGGCCCGCACCCGGGTCGGCGGCGTCCTGCCGTGGTCGGCCGCACTTGGGGCCATCGCAGCCTCCCGGTCCGGCCAATCCTCGAGCTTCAGATGCCGGGCCGGCTTCTGATCGCCGCAGCCGTCGCAGACCGAGACCAGCCACGATTGCCAGAGGCCATCGGTCTTATCCTGTGCCGAGCGCGCCTGCTCGCGGTGCGCGGAGGCCAGCGGCAGAGTGTCGAGGTCGGCTTGCTGCTTGGGCGGCGCCAGGGTCCGGAGTTCGTCGAGCTGGACGTCGCGTTTGGCCGGCACGCCGGCCTCCGGTCCGGATCCAGGCGACGCGTTGGGCAAGGAGGCAGGCGAGGCGCTGGGCAAGGGCTCGGCCAAGGAGCCGGTGGTGCCGGGATCGGGCCGGCAGCCGATGCAGATCCGGGTGCTGATCGCGTTGTCCGCGACCTGGCGCGGGGTCCGGCGCGCGATCGGCCGGATCTCGGCCGGGCTGGCGTCCCGACTCGGCGGTTTGGTCTGTCCCACCGCGGTGGTGTTCGGCACTTTCTCGGTCGAGAGCGGGCCTCCGCCGGTCCCGGTGACGTCCGGCTGCGCGCAGGCCAGTCCGGCCGAGAGCGCCCAGAGCGCAAACCCGGCCAAAGGAATCCGAAGCACGATCATGGGCACCTCCATGAGAGACCAATCCCACAGGTTGCATCGGGTTCGATAAGTCTTTCGGCGGATCGGCACGCCCGGTCCCGCATACGCCCCGCCCCGGGTGCCGGCGGCAACGGGCGCGCGTTACCATCCCGCAAAGGTCCTCGCCGGGAGGACCGGTTCTCGGAGGCATCCATGGATCTCGGGTTGAGCGGGCGCCGGGCGCTCGTATGCGCGGCCAGCAAGGGTCTCGGCCGGGGCTGCGCCCTGGCGCTCGCCCGCGAGGGCGTCGCCGTGACGATCACCGCCCGCACCGCGGAGACCCTGGAGGCGACCGCCGAGGCCATCCGCCGGGAAACCGGCGCCGCCGTGACCGTGGTGGTGGGCGACATCGCCACCGAGGCCGGCCGGGCCGCCGCGCTCGCCGCCTGCCCGGAGCCCGACATCCTGGTCAACAATGCCGGCGGCCCGCCCCCGGGGGATTTTCGCGACTGGGACCGCGACGCCTGGATCCGGGCGCTCGACGCCAACATGCTGGCGCCGATCGCCCTCATCCAGGCTACCGTCGACGGCATGATCGGGCGCAGGTTCGGCCGGATCGTGAACATCACCTCCGGGGCCGTGAAGGCGCCGATCGCGCATCTCGGCCTGTCCAACGGCGCCCGCTCGGGGCTGACCGGCTTCGTGGCCGGCCTCGCCCGCCAGACGGTGCGGCACAACGTGACGATCAACAACCTCCTGCCCGGCCCGTTCGACACCGACCGGATCCGCAGCAACGCCGCCGCCGGCGCCGCCAAGGCCGGCACCAGCGTGGAGGCGTTCCTCGAAGCCCGGGCGCGCGACAACCCCGCGGGCCGCTTCGGCCAGCCGGACGAGTTCGGCGCCGCCTGCGCGTTCCTGTGCAGCCGCCACGCCGGGTTCATCACCGGCCAGAACTTGCTGATGGACGGCGGAGCATATCCCGGGACGTTGTGAACGCCTGTCCGGCCGGCCCATCCCACCC
>NZ_VRVA01000271.1:0-1740 GCF_008039945.1 Methylobacterium sp. WL64 | reverse complement strand
TGGCGCTCGACCTGGACTACGCCAGCCGCTGGAGCCTGCGCCGGGACATCGCGATCATGCTGCGCACCGTCCCGGCCGTGCTCGCCCAGCGCGGCAGCAAGTAGCGTGGCCGTGCCGCCGAGGGACCACGCCATGCAGGACGACAACCCGCTCTGGTGCGATTACGCTGAACCCGACGAGGCACCCTGTCGAACGCTGCTCGTTTTAGCTGGCTTGGTGTCCATCGCGATGAACATCATCGCGGCTACGATCCGGGTATGCCGGATGTCCGACCAGCTGTGGCCCTTGAAACCAACTCAGTTGGCTCAAACTCGAAGGGTGCGGGTAGAGCCGCTTTAAGCCGCGTGGTAGCTGTCGCAAACCTGCGTGGCCTTAAACGACGCCCTTGCCCACGTCGTCCCGCGAAGTCGGCGCAGCTTCACATATGCGCCAGAATTCGACAAAGCCTACGACGTAGGCGGTGAGGACAACGGCGGCCCAGTGCATCATCAGGTTTTTTAACACGGACGACCCATATTTGTGCAGCCAAAACCTTAACAAATTACAACATTTTGAAGTTGTGTCAGACCCTATGCGCCGGCTGTGAGGTCCTGCTTCACGTCCACTTAAAGAAAGCGGATTGTCAGGCGTGGGGACAACCG
The DNA here is from genome assembly GCF_008039945.1 of Methylobacterium sp. WL64. NCBI lineage: Bacteria > Pseudomonadati > Pseudomonadota > Alphaproteobacteria > Hyphomicrobiales > Methylobacteriaceae > Methylobacterium > Methylobacterium sp. WL64. Next base: position 1,099 of record NZ_VRVA01000271.1, on the reverse strand, counting down.
AACGGATCGCCTAACGCCTGCCGCCGGAACAGTGTGGGCCTCCTAAGCCGCCTCTGGTGCTCCAGTTCCAGCCTATGATGGCACGCGACAGCGCGGGCAGAAGGCCAGAGGTTGGGCGATGACGTGAGCGCGTTTATCCCCATCGCACGCGAGAATGCCGACCTGTGGTAGCAGCTCGCGATCGCCCAGGACATGCTGATGGAAACCGCGATCGACGCCGGTAGCATGCATGCGCTGATCAAGGCGGTTCAGGGCGAGCGCGATGCCTGGCGGAATGAAATCCTGGTGATTGCCGACGGCCCGACGTCCATCTCAGTCCGGGGTGCGCAGAAGAGGATCGGCGGCTCTGTTGAGATGGCGAAGGCTGTCGGGACGTAGACCAAGGATATCCATGACGCGTTCTCGGGCGCTGACATCGAAAACCTGTCTGCCGTTCTCGAGCTCGGTGATCACCCCGGGCTCAACCCGGGCGAGCGTTGCCAAGGTCTCTATCGAGTAGGCGCCGCGTAGGCGGGCGGCTTGGACCTGCGCAGCTAGGGTCGCATCGAGGGATGCAGGCTTTTTATCTGGATCGATCATGGGCCTTCGGTACGTGCAGGCTCGGACCGAAGTTTCTGCTCGGCGAGTTTTTTTGAGTGGTGGCTACACAGCTCCAAGCGCCCGAGGGCGGGGTTCGCCAAGCTCGGTCAGGCCGAGAAAAAGGGCGAGCCGCATCAATTCGGCGAGCGAAGATGAGCAGTCGCTGCCGTTCTCGACCGTTGCGATGAGCTCAGGTGTGAGGTGAACCAAGCGGGCTGCATTGTCCAAAGACATGCACATCCGGCTCCGTGCCGAGCCGGCGTGTGTCGCGAGATTGCGCAGCACGATTTCCCGTTGATCTTTGGTCTCGGCCATGAAGAATGTTGATCTCGTGAGGCACTGACGCCATCGCAAGATCGTTACTACGATGGGCGAACCATTCCAATAATAAAAATTACATCTAAGCCGAGTTTTAAGTCGGCTGCTCCTGATGCGCTGGACCACTGTTGTGGTGGCTCTTTCAAGCGTAGGGCCCACCGAATAAGAGCGTGGGACAAAACCCATTCGGGCGGGTTGGGAG
>NZ_VRVA01000270.1:0-1785 GCF_008039945.1 Methylobacterium sp. WL64 | reverse complement strand
TGATCATTCCCCTCCGTTGACTTAACTGTGCCGCCCGGCCGACATGCCATGATGGGCCGATGGGACATGTAAGGCGAGAAGTCTGCTTTCAACGTCGAGCATAGGTGAGCCCGCTTACCTGCGCCTGAAGTTCCTTGGCGATCCGCTCGGCTTCTTCGATGGTGGCACCAGGGATCAGTTTTAAACCGAGTACGGTGCGCGCGAGCGCAGTGACTGCGTCCGCGCCTTCAAGCGCGATCCATGGTTCCCCGCCCGCGTGCCTCTTCACCGCAAATCGGATCCCTACGCATTCTGTCATTTCGAAACCTTATGGCCGGCCGATAAGCGAAGCACAGATGTGAGCGTTGGGTCAGGCCGCTGGATGCGACATCACAGCGGCTCACAAACCGCCTGATCGTTCTCGTCGAACACGTGCTCGATCACACCATAGGGCGGTCCGTCGAACCAGCCGATAGCTTGAGCTTCCTGGCCGGAGATCGTGCGCGTCGTGACTGGCTCTCCGGCCTTTTTGGTCGCGATCGTCGCCTCATCGACTTGAATGGCGAGAACGGTGCGCGAGCCGATGTCAGTGCAGCGATAGCGTCTGCCGGAACAGATGAACTCTCCACCGACGCGAAAATCAGAACGATCCATCGGCGCCATCCCCTTCAACCTTATCCTGCGTCAGGATTTGAGGTGGTTGCCAGCTGGCAGCGCCCGAGTGGCAAAACAGAAAGAGGCGAGTGTCGGCATAGTCGTCGGCGTCGCGCATAACGCATGCACGCCCTCCCTCACGCTGCTCAATGCGGCGTCGCCGAGAGCTTCCAGCGTTGACTTAGGTGCTGCTGCCAGTCGACATGGGCTGTTCCGGCCGGACCCGCCTTGGCGAGTCGAGAGCCGGCAATTCAGGAGACTGCAGCCGCGAGATAGACCCTGAAAAGCCAACAGCCCCTTCCCGGCAAGGAAGAGGCTGCTGAAAAAACCGAGGGCCTGTGAGGCCGGCTAGCTACTCCTCACAAGCCATGAGACCCCCCGGGGTGTCAAGACGGAACTCGTTTCCGTCAACGGGAAGGCTTTGCCTGGACCCTAGCCGCGGCCCGTGAGGGACCGGGTTCAATGAACTATGCCGATGAGATCCGCCGACAGGCGGAGGGGGCCACGCGCGCCGCGTTACCGGCCGTCACGTCTGCGCTCTGGCGCGCCTACAGCGAGGGGAGGGTGACGGAGGCGGAGGCGGAGGAGCTATCTGGGCTGATCGAGGCGCTGCATCTGCCAAAAGCCCGTACATTGGCTATGACCGGCACGGACGCGCTCTCGTCCGATCCGGCGACCTCAAGTGGTATTGCCCGGAATCGCGTAGGAAGCCTCAGAAGGGCCGTGGGCTCGCGCCCGCGTACAGACGCCTCGATGGAGCGCCGTCGCCGCTGGGCGGCCTCCGGACGCCTTCCACCACGGCTAGCGGCCCAGTTCACGCTGGCCGAGCAGGCTGTTCTTGCCCTCGTGGCGGCGGAGGTGGTCCGCCGAAAGGATTGCCGCTTGTCGGTGCCGAACCTCGCTGCCGTCACGGGCGTGGCCGAGACCACGGTCCGCAACGCGATCCGCGAAGCCCGGAAGCTCGGGCTGCTCACGGTGGAGGAGCGCCAGATCACCGGCTTCCGCAACGACACCAACATCGTCCGCATCATCTCGCCCGAGTGGACGGCTTGGCTGCGGCTGGCGCGGACCCCAGACCCGCTATCTAAACTTGGATCGTCCGCCTTCGCCTCGCCGGCACAGGGGGGAGGGTGCAAATCCGCGAACCGCACG
>NZ_VRVA01000269.1:0-1828 GCF_008039945.1 Methylobacterium sp. WL64 | reverse complement strand
CCGGCAGGGTCGCGAGCGCGGTTTTGACGATGGTTGCGGCGTCGAGGCCGGCCTCGGCGTACATCTTCTCCGGGCTGTCGTGGTCCTGGTACAGGTCCGGCAGCGTCAGGGTGCGCACCCGGACGCGCCCCGCATCCAGGGCGCCCCGCTCGGACAGCAGGTGCAGCACCATCGCCCCGAACCCGCCGCGCGAGCCCTCCTCGATCGTGATCAGCACCTCGTGGCTCTGCGCCAGGTCCAGGATCAGCGCCTCGTCCAGCGGCTTGGCAAAGCGCGCATCCGCCACCGTCACCGCCACGCCCTGCTCCGCCAGCGTGTCGGCCGCCTTCAGCGCCTCGGACAGCCGCGTGCCCAGCGACAGGATCGCCACCCGCGCCTCCGGGTCCTGGCGCACCATCCGGCCCTTGCCGATCGCCAGCGCCTCGCCCCGCTCCGGCAGCTCCACGCCGATGCCCTCGCCGCGCGGGTAGCGCAGCGCGATCGGGCCGCTGTCATGGGCGTGCGCGGTCGCCACCATGTGCACCAGCTCAGCCTCGTCGGAGGCCGCCATCACGGTCATGTTCGGCAGGCAGCACAGGTACGCCAGGTCGAACGCGCCGGCATGGGTCGCCCCGTCCGCGCCGACCAGACCGGCCCGGTCCAGGCAGAACCGCACGGGCAGGTTCTGCAGCGCCACGTCGTGCACGACCTGGTCGTAGGCCCGCTGCAGGAACGTCGAGTAGATCGCCACGAACGGCCGGTAGCCCTCCGTCGCCAGCCCGCCCGCGAACGTCACCGCGTGCTGCTCGGCGATGCCGACGTCGAAGGTCTTGTCCGGGTGCGCCTTGCCGAACAGGTCGATGCCGGTGCCGCCCGGCATCGCCGCCGTGATCGCCACGACCCGGTCGTCGGCGTCGGCCGCCTTGATCAGGCTCTCGCCGAACACCCGGGTGTAGGCCGGGGCGTTGGGCTTGGCCTTGGCCTGGACGCCCGAGACCACGTCGAACTTGACCACGCCGTGGTAGCGGTCGGCGCTGGCCTCGGCCGGCGCGTAGCCCTTGCCCTTGCGGGTGACGACGTGGAGCAGGATCGGGCCGTGCTCGGCGTCGCGGACGTTCTTCAGCACCGGCAGCAGCTGGTCGAGGTTGTGCCCGTCGACCGGGCCGACATAGTGGAAGCCCATCTCCTCGAACATCGTGCCGCCGCCCACCACCAGGGAGCGAGCGTACTCCTCCGCGGCCGCCGCGCGCTGGTAGAGCGCCTTGGGCAGGAGCTTGCCGAGCTGCTTGGCGGTCTCGCGCAGGGACTGGTAGGTGCCGCCCGACGCCAGCCGCGCCAGGTAGCCCGACATCGCGCCCACCGGCGGGGCGATCGACATGTCGTTGTCGTTGAGGATGACGATCAGGCGCGAGTGCAGGGCGCCGGCGTTGTTCATGGCCTCGTAGGCCATGCCGGCCGACATCGAGCCGTCGCCGATCACCGCGATGGCGTTGCGGCGCTTCGCGGTCCGGCCTTTGGCCTTGGCGGCCTCGGCGTCGAGGTCGCGGGCGACCGCCATGCCGAGCGCGGCCGAGATCGAGGTCGAGGAATGGGCGGCCCCGAACGGGTCGTAGGCGCTCTCGGAGCGCTTGGTGAAGCCGGACAGGCCGCCGCCCTGGCGCAGCGTCCGGATGCGGTCGCGGCGTCCGGTCAGGATCTTGTGCGGGTAGCACTGGTGGCCGACGTCCCAGACGATGCGGTCGTCGGGCGTGTCGAACACGTGGTGCAGGGCGACCGTGAGCTCGACCACGCCCAGCCCGGAGCCGAGATGGCCGCCGGTGATCGACACCGCGTCGATCATCTCGGCCCG
>NZ_VRVA01000026.1:0-59655 GCF_008039945.1 Methylobacterium sp. WL64 | reverse complement strand
GGCATGGGCGGGAGATCACGGCCCGCGGGATCGTGCTCGGCGCGCTGATCACGGTCGTCTTCATGGCCGCCAACATCTATCTCGGCCTGAAGACCGGGATGACGTTCTCGTCCTCGATCCCGGCGGCGCTGATCTCGATGGGCGCCCTGCGCCTCGTCGGCGGCGCCGGCATCCTCGAGAACAACATCGTCCAGACCCAGGCCTCGGCGGCCGGCACCCTGTGCAACGTGATCCTGGTTCTTCCGGGCCTCGTCCTGATCGGGCACTGGCACGGCTTCCCGTTCTGGGAGACCAGCCTGGTGTGCCTGATCGGCGGGTGGCTCGGCGTCGCCTTCTCGATTCCCCTGCGCCGGGCGCTGGTCACCGGAAGCGACCTCCCCTACCCCGAGGGTGTCGCCGCCGCCGAAGTGCTGCGCGCCGGCCATGCCGATTCCGAAGGTTCCGCTTCCGATGAGCGCGGCCTCACGACCCTGCTGAGCGCGGCCGCCGGCTCCGGCCTCGTCGCCTTCGCCACCAGCGGCCTGCGCATCCTAGCCGAGGGCGTGCTCACCGCCTTCAGCCTGGGCGGCGCGGTGTTCAGCATCGGCAGCGGCTTTTCCCTGGCCCTGGTCGGTGTCGGCTACCTCGTCGGGATCGGCGCCTGCCTGGCCCTGCTCACCGGCGTGGTCATTGCCTGGGGCATCATGGTCCCGGTTTTGACCGCCCTGACGCCCCAGCCCGGGCTGGAGCCAGGCGCGGCCGCGCAGGCGATCTGGTCCGGGCAGGTCCGGCTCGTCGGCGCCGGCATCATCGCGGTCGGCGGGTTCTGGACCGTGGCCACGCTGGTCCGGCCGATCGCCCGCAGCATCCGGGTGGCGCTTGCCGCCGGCAACCCGGCGCATTCTGCAGCCCGGCAGGACCGCGACCTGCCGCTGCCGCTGGTGGGCGGCGCCGCGCTGGCCCTGTGCGTGCCGCTCGGCGCACTGTTCGCCGGCTTCGCGGCCGATCTCGGCATCGCCGGCCCGATGCTCGCCGCCGTGGTGGCGGCCGGGCTGCTGTTCTGCCTCGTGTTCGGCGCCGCCATGGCGGCGGTCTGCGGCTACCTCGCCGGCTTGCTCGGCTCCTCGACAAGCCCGATCTCCGGGATCGGGATCCTCACCGCCATGGTCGGCGCCGCCCTGCTGCCGCTGGTGCTCGGCCCCGCCGGAACCCCGGAGGCCCGGCGCGTCACCGTCGCGCTGGTGCTGCTGGCGGCCTCGGTGATCGTCACCGCGGCGTCGATCGCCAACGACAACCTGCAGGATCTCAAAACCGGCCAGATCGTCGACGCTACGCCGTGGCGTCAGCAGCTGGTACTGATCGTCGGCGTCGCCGTCGGCTCCCTGGTGATCGTGCCGCTGTTGTCGCTGCTCTACGGCGCCTACGGATTCGTCGGCTCGATGCCGCGCCCCGGCATGGACCCGGCGCTGGCGCTCACCGTGCCGCAGGCCGCCCTGGTCACCCAGATCGCGGACGGCATCGTGGCCCGCACCCTACCCTGGCCGATGCTGCTGATCGGCTGCGGCCTCGGCGCCGTGATGGTCGCCCTCGAAGTCGCGCTCAAGCGCCGGGCGTTCAGCTTCCCGGCGCTCACCGTGGGAATCGGCATGTACCTGCCACTGTCGGTGGAGATGACCATCGGGCTCGGCGGCCTGCTCGCCTTCCTGTGCGCCCGCGCCCTGCGCCGCCGCGGCGCCGGGCCCGAGGACCTCGAAGCCTCCCGCCGCCGCGGCGTGCTGATCGCCTCCGGATTCCTGGTCGGCGAGAGCTTCGTCGGGATCGGCCTGACGGCCGTCGACGCGGCCTCCGGCCATTCCTCCACCCTAAGTCTCGTCGGCCCGGATTTCGCGCAGGCGGCGACGTATCTGGGCGCCGCGGTGTTCGCCGTCGGACTCTTCGCAACGGCCCGATTCATCCGCGGCCCGGTCCCGGTCTCCTCGCAGCGAAGACCTGTCGGCGCCCCCAATTTCCGCGCATAACACCGTTGACAGCCCGCGCCCGCCCTCCCTATACCCCGGCCGCTGGTTGCGCCGTCCCGTTCGGGACACGCGGCTCGTGGCGGGGTAGCTCAGCTGGTTAGAGCAGAGGAATCATAATCCTCGTGTCGGGGGTTCGAGTCCCTCTCCCGCTACCATTCGTTTCAACCCGCCCGTTCAGTGACGTGGCGGGTTTTCTTATGGCTCGGTGGGGGATGCGGAGCTCGCTGGCGCCCGTCAGGGTCGTGAGCAGCTAAACCCTGTTGGCGGCAGGCTTCCAGGCCGGGCGATCGAGGCCGAGATGGTCCCGAAGCGTCACGCCGCCATACTCCCTCCGAAACAGACCGCGCCGTTGCAGGATCGGTACGACAGCGTCCACGAAGGTTTCGAGGCCTTCCGGCAGGACGTCCGGCATCAGGTTGAACCCGTCGGCGGCGCCCGCCCGGAACCAGGCCTCGATGTCGTCGGCGATCTGCTCTGGCGTGCCCACGACGATGCGGTGCCCGACGCCGCCGCCGAGGGCGCGGAGCAACGCACGCACCGTCAGATTGTCCCGTCGGGCCAGCGCAACGGTGCCGGCGAACATCGTGTGGTTGGCATCGGGCGGCAGCGGCAGCGGATCGGGCAGCGGCTTGTCGAGGTGGAGTCGCTCTGGGTCGATCCGGAGCGTCCCGGCAAGGCGCGCCACGCTGTATTCCAGCGGAACCAGCTCCCACAGCGCGTCCTGGCGCCGACGCGCCTCGGCCTCTGTGGCGCCGATCACCGTGGCGAGGCCGGGCAGCACCACGATGGCGGCCGGATCGCGGCCGTACCGCGCGGCCCGGGCACGCAAGTCGGCCGCATAGGCCGCGCCGTCCGGGATGGTCTGGGCGAGGGAGAACACCGCGTCCGCGGTGGCGGCGGCCAGTGCGCGGCCGTCCTCTGAGCCGCCGGCCTGGACGGTCACGGGGCGTCCCTGAGGCGAGCGCGGCACGGTGAGCGGGCCGGCAACTCTGTAATGGACGCCGCGATGGTCGATCGCGTGGACCTTGTCGCCGTCGGCGAAGCGCCCGCTCGCCTTGTCGCCCACCAGGGCGTCGTCCTCCCAGCTGTCCCAGAGGGCGTGGACGACCTCCGTGAACTCGCGGGCGCGGGCGTAGCGCGCCCCGTGCTCGGAAACCCCGGCGAAGCCGAAATTACGGCCGGCGGCGGCATCCGCCGTGGTCACCACGTTCCACCCGACCCGGCCGCGGCTGACGAGGTCGAGCGTCGCGAAGCGACGGGCCAGGTTGTAGGGCTCGTTGTAGCTGGTCGAAGCAGTGGCGATCAGCCCGACATGGGTGGTCGCAGCGGCCACGCTCGCCAGAACGATGGTCGGTTCGAGCGCCATGAACGGCCGGTAGTCGATCCGGTCGTTGATCGCCGGCGTGTCGGCCAGGAATATCGCATCGAACTTGCCCCGCTCCGCGATGCGGGCGACCCGCACGTAGTGGTCGATGTCGATGAAGGCGTCCGGCCGGCTGTCCGGCAACCGCCAGGCCGAGGGATAGACGCCGGAATGCAGCAGGTTGACGTTGAAGTGAAGCTGGCGCTGCGCGGTCATCGAAGGTCCCGGATCAGCGGACGCGCGGCAGGACGTGCTCGGCGAACCGGCGCATCTCGGCCTCGAACGGCTGGAACTGCAGCATGAACAGGGCGATGCCGGCCTCGTGGAACGCGCGGATGCGGGCCGCCACCGTCTCGTAGCTGCCCACCAGCCCGGCCGCGGTGCCGCCGTTGGTACCGACATGGCGGCTCGCCGCCGCGTCGGTCTTGGCGAACATCACGCTCGCCGTATCGGTCCGGGCGCGGGTGTCGGCGCGCAACGCCGCGTCGCGCTGCGCCAGGGCGAGGAGGCGGTCCTGCTCGGCTTGTGCCGCCGCGGCGGTCTCGCGGGCGATGACGAAGGCCGAGAGGCCGTAGCGCAAAGGCCCGTTGGCCGCGTGCCGGCGGTGCATGTCGGCGATCAATTCACGGACGTCATCCAGCGGCTGGCCGTTGATGAACCAGACGTCGGCATGGTCGGCCGCCAGCGCCCGGGCGGGCTCGGATTCGCCGCCGACATAGATCCGGGGCCGCGGCCGATGGGTGCCGGCCGGGCGAAGCTGGTAGTCCTGGACCTGGAAATGCGCGTCCGACGCGGTGACGCGCTCACCCCGCATCAGGCGGTCCACGAGGCCGATCCACGCGCGGCCGTAGGCATAGCGGTCGTCATGGGCCGGGAACGGTAGGCCGGCCCGCTCGAACTCGGCCCGGTTTAAGGCATTCACGAGGTTCAGCGCGAAGCGGCCGCCGCTGATGTGCTCGATCTGGAGCGCCATCTTGGCCAGCACCACGGGGTGGTACAGGCCCGGCTTGATCGCTGCGATGATCTCGATGCGCCGGGTCAGGGCCGCCAAGGCCGCCGTGGCGGTCCAGGCTTCGAGCTGGTCGCGCGCTTCGTCGTAGGGGTTCATCGTGTGCTGCGCGACCAGCACGGAATCGAAGCCCAGCGCCTCGGCTTCGAGCACCAGGGCGCGGTTGCGCTCCCAGCTCGCGTCGTCCGGCTCGTCGGGGTCGTGGTGGGCGGCCCGGGAGCCGTGGACGGCGGCCCAGATGCCGAAACGGGGTGCGTCGGCCATCGAGTCAGCCCCTCTCCGCCGGCGGCGTCCAGATCGGGATGGCGGTGGCGTCGATCCGGCGCGGGATCAACTTGGCGTCGAGGAAGGTGTCGGCGATCGCCTGCTGATCGTCGAGCTGGGCCCGCTCCACCGGCTCCACCCGGTAGGTGCGCCGGGCGTTGGCCGCGGCCACGACGGCGGGGGGCAGGTCGCCCCAGACGGGGGCCAGCAGCGCCACCGCCGCGTCCGGGTTGGCTTTCGCCCACTGGCCGGCCTCGACAAGGGCCCGGTACACCGTGGCAACCACCTCCGGATGGGCGGCGACGAAGCTGTCGTTCACGAGGTAATAGCGGTGGTAGCTGGTCAGGCCTGTTCCGTCGGCGATGGTGCGCACCGGCCGCTTGGCCTCGGCGAAGGCCAGGAACGGGTCCCAGATCGACCAGGCATCGAGGCTGCCCTGCTCGAACGCGGCGGCCCCCTCGGGCGCCTGGAGATAGGCCGGCCGGATGTCGTCGAAGCCGAGGCCGGCCCGCTTCAGCGCCGCGGCCAGGACGTAATGGCTGCCGGACCCGCGCGAGACGCCCACCGTCCGGCCCTTGAGGTCGGCGACGGTGCGGATCGATGAGTCCGCCGGCACGATGATCGCTTCGGCGGCCGGCGCGCCGCGCTCGCGGGCGTAGAAGGTCAGCGGCGCCCGCGCAGACTGCGTGAAGATCGGCACCGCGTCGGCGACGTCGGCGTGGATGTCGACCGCGCCGGCATTCATCGGTTCGAGGACGTTTGTGAACAGGTGCCAGGTCGGCGTGAAGCCCAGCGGCGCCAAGCGCTCGGCCAGGGTGCCCTTCACCTTGAGGATCGTGAACAGCACCGAGGAGCGCTGCATGCTGATCTTCACCTCGCGCGCCGCTGCAAGCACCGCGGGCGACGCGAGGGGCAACGCCGCCGCGCCCAGACCGGCCAAGAGGAGGCTTCGGCGGGACGGGGACCGTCCAGCGGGCATATCGTCGGTCATGGTGGTCTCCGGTCGGCCAGCGCCCGTCCGCGTGCGTGCCGGAACCGAAAGGGCCGGTTCGACGGTGGCTGAAGTGCGCGATCACTATTGAAACCCGCGGGCGGGATGCGATCAATGAAACAAGGTTTCGAATGCGCAGCTCTTCGAAGAGCAGACGTTCTCCATGATCCGCAAGACGGGGGACGGAGATTTCTGAAGACAGAGTTTTCGGCGGACCTGTTCGCTGCTCTCTCGGCCGCGAGTGCAGTCGCCCGCCGATGCGAGATGGAATAATTCTCTGCCGTCTAGCAGGATTGTGAAAAAATAGTCTCTGCCGGCGGCGAACTATGTACCCGGCTTTCCTTGACCCCGCTCGGCGTCGAACGTCATACAGCTTGCTCTCAGATCACCCGATCATATTGCGGACCCGCGGGTCCCGCTCGAGGAGCACCCACAGGCTGTGTCCACCCTGCCGTCGCCCCGCGAACCCGCCGACGTGCCGCTGATCCGGTTCGAGAACGTCTCGAAGACCTATCCGGCGCGGAAGGGCGCGGCGCTGGTCACGGCGCTGTCCGGGATCGACCTGTCCGTTCCGGCCGGGACCATCCTCGGGGTGATCGGGCGCTCCGGTGCGGGCAAGTCGACGCTGATCCGCCTGATCAACGGCCTCGAACGGCCGAGCGCAGGGCGGGTGATGGTCGGCGACGCGGAGGTGTCGAGCCTGCCCGAGCGGGAGTTGCGGACCGTGCGGGCGCGGGTCGGCATGATCTTCCAGCACTTCAACCTGCTGTCCTCGCGGAATGTGGCCGACAACGTCGCCCTCCCCCTGGAACTCGCGGGCTGGAAACGCGCGGCGATCCGCGACCGCGTGGCGGAACTGCTCGCCCGCGTCGGGCTGGAGGCCCAGGCCGGGCGATACCCGGCGGAGCTGTCGGGCGGGCAGAAGCAGCGCGTGGGCATCGCGCGGGCGCTCGCGACCGAGCCGGACGTGCTGCTCTCGGACGAGGCCACCTCTGCCCTCGACCCGGAGACGACCCGCGCGATCCTGGCGCTGCTGAAGCGGATCAATCGCGACCTCGGCCTGACCATCGTGCTCATCACCCACGAGATGTCGGTGATCCGGGCGGTGGCGGACGACGTCGCGGTGATCGACCACGGCGCGATCGTGGAGCGCGGCACGGTCTACGAGGTGTTCACCCGGCCGCAGGCCGAGGTGACCCGCAGCCTCCTCGCCGGCGAGGTCGGCCTCGACCTGCCGGCCGCGCTGGCCGAACGGATAACCGCCGATCCGCGCCCCGGCGGCGTGCCGGTGCTGCGCCTCGCGCTGCGGGGGGCGCAGGCCGACACCGCGATCATCGCCCGGCTCGCCCGCGAGACCGGGATCGAGGCGGTGATCCTGGCCGGCGCGGTGGACGAGATCGCCGGCCGGCGCTTCGGCTCCCTGGCGCTCGGCCTGTCGCCGGGGCCGGACGTCACCGCGCGGGCCCAGGCCTATCTCGCCGCGCTCGGCATCCCGGCCGAATTCCTCGGCTATCTCCTGCCGGCCCAGGACGTCGCCCAAGACGTCGCCCAAGACGTCGCGCAGGGAGCCGCCCGTGTCGCCTGAACTCATCGCCCTCCTGGTCCAGGCCACCGCCGACACGCTGACCATGGTGGCGCTCGCGGCCGCCATCGGCACGCTGTTCGGCCTGCCGCTGGGGGTGTTCCTGGCGACGAGCCAGCGCGGCGAGCTGCTGGCGGCGCCCGCGCTGAACGCTGCCCTCGGGGTGATCGTCAACGCGACGCGCTCGACGCCCTTCATCATCCTGGTCGTGGCGATCATTCCGTTCACCCGCCTGGTGGCGGGCACCTCGATCGGTACCTATGCCGCCAGCGTGCCGCTGACGGTGGCGGCCACGCCCTACATCGCGCGGCTGGTCGAGGCGGCGATCCGCGAGGTCGATCACGGCCTGGTCGAGGCCGCCCGGGCGTTCGGGGCGAGCCCGGCGCAGATCATCCGCAAGGTGCTGATCCCGGAGGCGCTGCCCGGCATCGTCCTGGGGCTGACCCTCGCGGTGGTGTCTCTGGTCGGCTACTCGGCCATGGCCGGCGCGGTCGGCGGCGGCGGGCTCGGCGACCTCGGCATCCGCTACGGCTACCAGCGCTTCCGGCCCGACATGATGCTGGCGGTCGTGGTCGTCCTGATCGTGCTCGTCCAGGTGTTCCAGAGTGCGGGCGAGCGCTTGGCGCGCCGGCTCAACCGGCGCCACCGCCAGAGCTGATCCGCATAAGACGTCGGCCCCGAAATCGCGAGATCGTCCGCCATGTTGCGTCGCCTGGTGCTTGCCGCCCTCCTCATGATGCCCGGTATCGGGCACGCGGAGGCCCTGAAGCGTGTCCGCATCGGTGCGACGCCGGGGCCGCACGGGCAGATCCTCGAGGCGGCGAAACCCGTCGCGGCGCGCAACGGCCTCGACCTGCAGATCATCGAGTTCTCGGATTACGTGGTGCCGAACGAGGCCCTCTCGGCCGGCGAGATCGAGGCGAACTCATTCCAGAACCAGCCCTTCCTCGACAATCAGAAGGCCGACCGCGGCTACAAGATCGTCGCCGCAGCCACGACGGTGAACTTCCCGCTCGGGATCTACTCGAAGCGCCACAAGACCTTCGACGCGGTGCCGACCGGCGGCACGGTGGCGATCCAGAACGACCCGACCAATGGCGGCCGCTCGCTGCTGCTCCTGCAGGACAAGGGCGTGATCAAGCTGAGAGCCGGCACCGGGTTCAAGCCGACGGTGGCCGACATCGTCGAGAACCCGCGCAAGCTCCGGTTCATCGAGGTCGACGCGGCGCAGACGCCCCGGTCCCTGGACGATGTCGACGCCGCCGCGGTGAACACCAACTTCGCCACGCCCGCCGGCCTGAAGCCCTCGGACGCGATCCTGAAGGAGGAGCCGAAGGGCCCCTACGTCAACCTCCTGGCGGTCCGCGAGGCCGACCGCGACCAGCCCTGGGTGAAGGCGCTCGTGGACAGCTACCGCAGCCCCGAGGTCAAGGCGTTCATCGAGAAGACGTTCGGCATCACCGTGCTGCCGAGCTGGTAGCGGACGCACCGCCCCGCGCACTCCCGGCCGTGGTTCGCGACGCGATTCGTCCGGCGGCACCGCTGAGCGTTTTCCGCGCGCGGGGCCTCGATAAGTCCGGACTGGGCCGAGCGTGCCGCTTTCCGGCTCGAACGATGTTCCGCCGAAGAGCGCGCCGCGAGAACCACGCGTTCATGCAGTCGTTCGTCAGGAGATCGAGGTTCCAAATCGATCGACGACGGTCGTTTTTCCCGCGATCCGGCTTGAGATCGTGGCTCGACTTGGCGAATCCATAGGTCCCGCCCCGAAGGCCTGCAGGTTTTCGGCAGCGTCGATCAACGTGGAAAGCTTCAGGCGATGGCGCAGTGGGATGCGGGTTGGGGCGCTGGCCCGAGCGAGCGCTACGAGGATCTGGCCGCGCGCTTCCGGCCCACCTTCGCCGAGATCCGCGCCACCGCGGTCGAGCGCGACCGCACGCCCCGCCTGCCGCATGCCGAGATCGGGTGGCTGAAAGAGGTCGGCTTCACCACGTTGCGCCTGCCGTCCGAGGCCGGCGGCCACGGGGCCAGCCTGCCCGAGCTGTTCAACCTGCTGATCGAGCTGTCGCAGGCCGATTCCAATGTCACCAACGCCCTGCGCGCCCATTTCGGCTTCACCGAGGACGTGCTCGGCTCGACCGCGCCGGACTGGCGGACCCGCTGGATCGCCAGGATCGCCGCCGGCGAGACCGTGGGCAGCGGTGTCTCCGAGACCGGATCCGCCAAGGTCGGCCAGTTCGATACGGTTGTCCGTCGGCGGGGTGTCGAGCGGGTCGTGTCGGGCAGAAAATTCTACACCACTGGCTCCCTGTTCGCGGACTACATCCACCTCTCGGCCGATGACGAGGACGGGGCGGCCCTGGTGGCGGCTGTCCCGACCGGGGCGCCCGGCGTCGCGATCGTCGACGACTGGGACGGGTTCGGCCAGGCGCTCACCGCGAGCGGCACGATCCGGTTCGACGACGTCGTCCTGCCGCCCGACCTGATCAAGCCCGATCCGGCCCGCTTCCCCTACGCGATGGCGTTCTTCCAGCTCGTCCACCTCGCGACGCTCGCCGGCATCGGGCGTGCCGCCGCCGAGGATGTCGGGCGCCTGGTGGCCGAGCGGACCCGTGTCTACAGCCACGGCAATGCCGGGCGGAATGCCGAGGATCCGCAGATCCTGGCCGTGGTCGGCCGGGTGCGCGGCAACGCCTACGCGGCCGGCGCCGTGGCGCTGAAGGCGGCCGAGGCCCTGCAGCGCGCCTATGAGCTGCACCGCGACGCGGGTGGCCGGGGGACCGAGGCGCAGGCGGTGCGCGCCACGGCGCTCGCCGATGTCGAGGTCAACCAGGCGGTCACGGTGGTCACCAACCTCGTGCTGGAGGCGACCACGATCCTGTTCGACGCGCTGGGCGCTTCGGCGGTGAAGCAGGGGCTCGGCCTCGACCGCTACTGGCGCAACGCCCGCACCATCGCGTCGCACAACCCACGGATCTACCGGGACCGGATCGTCGGCGCCTTCGCGGTGAACGGCACCGAGCCGCCACGCCAATATCGCGTCGGCACCGCCTGAAGTGATCCGCCGCCGGGGGCGGCGCTGGAGATCATCCGCGTCTTTCGGGCAAGCAAGCGAAAAACGTTTCCGAGTCCACGAAAAGATCAGAAGACGCTTTCATTGACTCGGCGTCGACCTGACTGAATATTGGATCCGTTGATCCCTCGACGGATCATTCACCCGAATTGAGGATGCACGATGTGCTCGGCCGCGCGGTCGGGCCACCTCCTGCGTCGGCCCAGCCTACCGCGCGTTCGCGCGGCCCGGAGACGTGCGATGATCGACGACCCGTCAGATTCGGTATCCGAAGCGTGCGGCCGTATACCCTCGCGCCGTCTGATGCTGCGGGCGGGCGTCGCCGCGATGGCCGCCCCGTTCGGCTTGGGGATGGGCGCGAGCCAGGCCTGGGCGCCCGGACCCGGCGCGCCGTTCGATCCCGGTCCGCTCTGCCGGCCAGCGGCGGTCGAGGCTCCATCGGGCCCGCTGCGGCCGGTCAAGCTGGCCTGGAACGCCACGGCGATCTGCACCGCCGCCGCCCCGCTCGCCAAGGAGCAGGGCATCTTCGCCAAGCACGGCCTCGACGTCGAGTTCGTCAATTTCGGCGGTGCGACCGAGGCCCTCCTGGAGGCCATCGCAACGGGCAAAGCTGATGCCGGGATCGGCATGGCTCTACGCTGGCTCAAGCCCCTGGAGCAGGGTTTCGACGTGAAGATCACCGCCGGCCTGCATGGCGGCTGCCTGAGGCTGCTGGCCGACAGGTCCAGCGGCATCACCGACATCGAATCGCTCAAGGGCAAGACCATCGCGATCAGCGACCAGGCGAGCCCAGCCAAAAACTTCTTCAGCCTTCAGCTGGCCAAGGTCGAGATCGACCCCGACAGCGGCGTCACGTGGCGGCAATACCCGGCCGACCTGTTGAATCTCGCCGTGCAGAAGGGTGAGGCGCAGGCCCTGGCCGACGGCGACCCGCGCACCTGGATCTGGTTGAAGGACCCGCGCTTCACCGAGATCGCGACGAACCTGTCGGGGGAATACGCGGACCGCACCTGCTGCGTCGTGGCGGTCCGCGGCAGCCTGTTGCGGAACGACCGGGCGGTCGCCGCGTCCCTTACCCGGGCGATCCTGGAGGGCGGCCACGCCGTCCACGAGAACCCGGAAGCGGCCGCGAAGGCCTTTGCCGGGTATGGCGGCAAGGGATCCATCGAGGATCTGGCCACGATGCTGCGCAGCCAGCAGCACGGCGACAGTCCGGTCGGCGGCCGTCTCAAGGAGCAACTCGCCCGTTACGGCGATGAGCTGAAGCTGGTGAACGTCCTGAAGCGCTCGACCGATACGGCGAAGTTCGCCGAGCGGATCTACGCCGACGTGCTGAGCTGAGCCGCCTCATGTCCGGAAGCATCACCGCCGGGACGGCCCCGCGCAGCACCGCCGCCGAACCCGCTCGCCTTTCTGGTCCGCCCTGGCGCATCGTCCTGGCCGGCCTCGCCTGGCTGGCGCTCGCGGGCCTGACATCGCAGTTGCCCGAGGCGGGCGACTTCCCGAGGACGGCCGTATTCGCGCAGGGATCGGCAGCCATCGGGCTCGCGCTGCTGCCGCTGGGTCTCCTCGCCGGCTCGCTCGGCACGATCGGGGCGCGTCTGCGGCACGGGAGCCCGTGGCTGGCTGCGGTGGCCGTCGCCCTTCTGGCCTGGGAACTGGTCACGGCGAAGCTCGATCTCCTGCCGATGCCGTTCTTCCCGCCGCCCCAGGCGATCCTGGAGGTATTCCTCGACGATTGGCGAAAGCTCGGCGGCAGCACGCTGAACTCGCTGATCCTGCTGGCGGGCGGCTACGCCATCGGGTCGAGCGTCGGCTTCGTCCTCGGCGTCGCCATCGGAACCTCCAAGGCGGTCGGCTACTGGGCGCATCCGGTGCTGCGCTTCGTCGGCCCGCTCCCGGCGACCGCGTGGCTGCCGCTCGCCTTCTTCGTCTTCCCGTCTTCGTGGTCGGCCAGCACCTTCCTGGTCGCTCTGGCCACCGGCTTCCCGGTGACGGTGCTGACCTGGTCCGGGGTGGCAGGCGTCAACAAGGCCTATTTCGACGTGGCGCGGACGCTCGGTGCCTCGCGCAGCTTCCTGATCCTGCGGGTGGCGATCCCGGCAGCGCTGCCGCACGTCTTCGTCGGGCTGTTCATGGGGCTCGGCGGCTCCTTCGCGGTGCTGGTGGTGGCCGAGATGCTCGGCGTGAAATCGGGCCTCGGCTGGTACCTGCAATGGGCGCAAGGTTGGGCGGCCTACGCCAACATGTACGCGGCGCTGATCGTGATGGCCCTGATGTGCTCGTCGCTGATCACCCTGCTGTTCCGTCTGCGCGACCGCCTGCTCGCGTGGCAGAAGGGGCTGGTGCAATGGTAGCTGCCGCGTTGGAACGTCCAGCGAACCTGATTCTCGGCGCGAGCCTGCACGCGGAGGCGGTGAGCCACGCCTTCGATATCCGCGGCGCGCCCCTGTCGGTGCTCGATCGCGTCAGCCTCACCGTCGCGCCGGGCGGGTTCGTGGCTCTGCTGGGCCCCTCGGGATGCGGCAAGTCCACGCTGCTGAGGCTCGTCGCCGGGCTGGAGCCGCCCGACCAGGGCGCCATCACGGTCGACGGCCAGCTGGTCGAGGGGCCGGATCCGTCCCGCCTGCTCGTCTTCCAAGATCCGACGCTCTACCCCTGGCGGACCGTGCGCGGGAACGTGGCGCTCGGGCTCGAGGCCCAGGGCGTCGGCCGGACGGCCCGCGCGGCGCGGATCGAGCAGGCCTTGGGGCTCGTCGGGCTGTCCGGCTTCGCGGACGCCTATCCGCACCAACTCTCCGGCGGCATGGCCCAGCGGGCGGCCCTGGCCCGGGCGCTGGTCAACGAGCCGCGGCTGCTGCTCCTCGACGAACCGTTGGGCAAGCTCGACGCGCTGACCCGGCTGGCCATGCAGGCCGAGATCCTGCGCCTCTGGCAGGAGAAACGCTTCACGGCAGTGCTGGTCACGCACGACGTCGAAGAGGCGCTGATCCTGGCCGAGCGCGTGATCGTGCTCGGCGACCGCCCGGCCGCGATCCGGGCGGAAATCCCGGTCGAGGTCCCCTACCCCCGCCACAGGGACGATCCCGACCTCATTCGCCTGCGCCGGACGATCCTGGAGATCCTCGGCCAGGCGACCTGATCGGGATCGGCCGGCTGCGTCACACCCGCCGCTTGCCCCGGAGGCCCGCGCCCGGTGGTAGAGTGCCGTCATCGCTCCCCACCTCGGATCACCCGATGCCCGCCTCCCGCCGAAGCCTGATCGCCGGCCTTGCCGCAGTCGCCCTTCTCACGCCTCAGCGCGCCGCCCGGGCGGCCACGGTACTGCGGATCGGCTACCAGCGGTCCTCGACGCTGATCGCGCTGCTGCGCCAGAACGGCAACCTGGAGAAGGCGCTGGCACCCCTCGGGACCGCGCTGTCCTGGCACGAATTCACGAGCGGGCTTCCGATCATGGAGGCGCTGAACGCCGGGCAGATCGACGTCTCGGCCGACGTGGCCGACACCGTGCCGATCTTCGCGCAGGCAGCCGGGGCCCGGATCACCTACATCGCCCAGGAAGCGCCCTCCCCGGACGCGCAGGCGATCCTGGTGCCCGAAGCCTCGCCCGCCAAGACAGTGGCCGACCTGCGCGGCCAGCGGGTCGCCGTCACCAAGGGTGCAGGCAGCCATTACCTGCTGCTCGCCGCCCTCGCGGAGGCGGGCATGACCTTCAAGGACATCACCCCGGCCTACCTGACGCCGGCGGACGGCCGGGCCGCGTTCACCAGCGGCGGCGTCGAGGCCTGGGTCGCCTGGGATCCGTTCCTGTCCGCCGCCCGGCAGCAATCCGGCGCGCGGGTCCTGCGCGACGGCACCGGGCTGTCACAATACAAGCGCTACTACCTCGCGGCCGACCCCTACGTGGCCGCCAACGGTCCGGTGCTTGCCGCGCTGTTCGTCCAGCTGGCCGAGACCGGCGCCTGGGTGAAGGCGCAGCCGGACGACGCGGCCGCGCGCCTGGCGCCCCTGTGGAAGATCGAACCGGAGGTGATCCTGCGGGCGAACGCGCGGCGCAGCTACCGGGTGGAGCCGGTGACCCGGACCGGCCTCTCCGAGCAGCAGAAGATCGCCGACGCCTTCCGGGCCGAACGCCTCTTGCCCCGCCCGGTGGACGCGTCCGCCCTCGCAATCTGGGCGCCCCCGGCGCGCTGACACCTCAGGCGCGGGGGACGCCGAGAACCTTCCGGCTTTCCTCCGCCAGCACCGCGTGACGCACTGCGACCGGGCCCTCGGTGGGCGTCTCCTGGGCGGCCTTGGCGATGATCGCCTTGAACCGTTTCTTGTCCCAGGAGCGGGGGCCCAGGGATTTCGACACGGCCTCGAGCACGACCCGCACGGCCAGCGACCGCTGGCGTTCCCGCGCCAGCTCGGCGGCCAGGAGCGGATCCGCGAACTGCGCCGCGCCGATCGGCACGACCAGGACCGCGTTGTCGGCCAGCATCGGATCGTCCTCGCCGGGCCCCGCCGGATCGTCGGAGGCTTTCCGCGGGTGCAGGATCTTCGTCGCCTCGTTCAGCAGGATCTGGTGCTGGATCGGAGCCAGGGCGTTCGCGGGAACGTCCTGGCCGGCGAGTGCGATCAGCTCCCTGAACCGGGGGCGCTTCAGGCCGAACCGACCGGTGCTGGCCTGCACGGCCGCGAGCACTCGCTTCAGCGCTGCCGTGCGGTATTCGGCGCGCAGGAGCCGGTCGCGCAAAGTCGCCGCCGTCTCGCTGAGCGGCCCGTCCGGTAATTGTCGTGCCTGATCGGCCAGTTCCAGGATCACGCGCTGCATCAGGGCTGTGCGTTGCCGCTGGGCCTCGTCGTCGGAGGGGCGCGACGCGCCCTTGCGCAGCCAGACGAAGAACTCCGTCGCATGCCGCTCCTGGATGTCCTCGACCGCAAGATCGAGATAGCCGAGCAGCGACAATTCCAGGATCATCAGGCTGAAGCTCGACGGCACGAACACCCAGGCATGCGCGTCGGTGTAATCGGGACGCTGGGCGGCCGCATGCCATTGCGGTGCGTCGGTAAGCGGGCAGACCGGTTCGGCCGGCTGGCAGTCGCCGGCGGCCCAAGCGCCGGCACCGCCCGGCTTCAACGCCATGTTCAAGGCGTAGTCGATATGCGTGCGCAGCGTGTGCCGGTCCCGGCGCTCGAGGAACGCCGTGATCGCGTCTGCCGTGCCGGAGAGCGGGCGGTAGAAGTCGAAGCACTTGCGTTTGTCCGGCACGGCCAGGATCACGACGCCATCCGGCTTCAGCAACGTCTCCGCGGCCTTCAGGAACGTCACGATGTCGGTGGTGTGCTCGATGACGTGGCTGGCGATGAAGGCGTCGAAACGTCCATGCTGATCGCTCGGGACCGCATCGGCAAGAGAACCGCCGGTCCAGACGATGTCGACCTCCTCGATCCGATCTATCGTCTGATCATGGTATTTCCGGAGGAGGTCCTCGCGTGACGCGTGGTCGACGACGATCGTGTTCCAACCGTCGCGCTTCGGAGCAAGTGGATTGAAACTGGGTCCGATCTCGATGATCCGCGCGTCCTTGCTCAGAGATCGCAACAGTTGCGGCGCTCGCTCCATGTTCAGCTTAGCTCCTCATTAGCGTGCCGCCGCGTACGATGGCGGCGGAGGATCGACATTTCGTTGCGGAGGAAAAGGTCCGGTGCAGAAAAGGCCGCTCGCCGTGGTCACCATGGCCTACAATGAAAGCACGATGTTACCGCTGTGGTTGAGGCATTACGACCGGCAGGTCGGGGCCGAGAACTGTTACGTTCTCGATCACGGATCCGATGACGGCTCGACGATGGGGATCCCAGCGAACCGGATCCGGTTGCCCAGGACGCCGCTGGACGAATGGGCGCGCGTGAATACAATTCGCGATTTTTGTGCTTCGTTGTTCATCGGTTTCAAATGCGTGCTCTTCACCGATACCGACGAATTGGTCGTTGCCGACCCGGATGCCGCATCATCACTGTCGGACTATATCGCGTCGCGGGATGTGCCGCCGGTCCTCGATCTGTTCGGCGCCGACGTCCGCCATGTCGAGGGTGAGGCACCGATCGACCTCCAGCGGCCGATATCGCTGCAACGCGGATATATCCGCTCGATCTCGTCCCTCTGCAAGGCGACGCTGATCTCAAAGCGTACCGATTGGCATATCGGTTTTCACTGTGTCGTCCACGATCATCGACCGAAATTCGGCGATCTGTTCTTGTTTCATCTTGCGCATTGCGACAACGATATCTTGTTCGAGCGCCAGAAGAAGCGCAACGCCGCCGCACCGATCAGTATTCCGGATTCGCACCACGCCATTCCGCCGTCAGAGTTTCGGGATCATATCAAGACCGAGCTTGCCGGACTCACGAGACGACGCATCCAGCTGCGCGCCGGGGAAAATCTCTTCGAAACGACGAAGAGACTATTCGCCGACGCTATCGAGCGCAAGAGTTGGGCGCAGGCGCCTGATCTTTGGCAATTGCCGGAGCGATTTGTCGGAACGTTTTGACGGCTTTGAGGGCGCGGCCCGCTCGGACGCCCGTCGCAGCGGTTCGATTGACCGCTGCGCGGGTGGTGCGTAGCAGCTTACCGTTGCCGACAAGCCGTTATCTGCACGGGCCGCAGATCGCGCGGGGCCGGGCAGCACGATCGATCATAGCCGCATGGGAGAGGCCGCATCTTCGACCTGTGCGTTCAGGACATGCAGCACGCTTCGGACCCTTGGCCCGAGCGCGTGGCGGATCTCGCGCACGCGGCGCTCATCGACGAGCTTGAGACGTGGCCCAAGCCCGGTCTCGTCAGCCCGGTCGATTCCGGCAGCCACCATGACATGGATGCCGGCACCCTGCGGCGGAGCGCGGCGGCGATCCGGCCGTTCTTCGTGGCGCTCGTGTCGGCCGGCCGCGAAGGCGCTGGAATGGACGAGCTGCGGGCGATCGGGTTGCGGGCCGAGGCGGCGATGCTGGAGGCGACCGGCGGCGTCAACGCCCATCGCGGCGCGATCTTCGCCCTGGGGCTGATCTGTGCCGGCGCCGGTGTCACCGGGGACATCCCGGCTTCGGCCGAGGCCCGGGCCGAGGCCGTGGGCCGGCTGTGGGGCGGGGCCATCGCGGGGGCGCAGACTTCCGCCGACAGCCATGGCGGTCGGGCCGCCCGCCGCTACGGCGTCGGGGGCGCCAGCGCGGAAGCCGCCGCCGGTTTCCCGACCATCCGGGCCGTGAGCCTTCCGGCCCTGCGCCTCGGCCGTGCCCAGGCGCCGGACGATCCCCAGGCTGCACGGGTCCAGTGTTTCTTCGCGCTCCTCGCGATCCTGGACGACACCAACCTGCTTCACCGCGGCGGCGCCGAAGGATTGGCCCGGGCGCAGGCCGCCGCGACGGATTTCCTCAAAGCGGGGGGAATCGCCGACCCGGGTTGGCGTGACCGCGCCGTGAGGATCCATCGCAGCTTCGTGTCGGCGCGGCTCAGTCCCGGCGGGTGCGCCGACCTCCTGGCCACGACGCTTTTCCTCGAGGCGTTGTCCCAGCCGTCGTGACCGTACGCGGGCCCGGCCAGCGCGCTCCGTTCGGCCGCATGGGAACGGGCCCGATCCGTGCCTACATGAGAAGCATCGTCCATCACGCCCCGGCCAAACCCGTGTCCCTGCTCAGGTTCGCGTTCCTCGCGCTCGTCCTCGTCTTCCTGGTGCCGGTCGCGGTCTCGGCGACCCTGTATTGGCTGCGCGCGAGCGGCGACTGGCGCTCCGCGGACCGGTCCAGCGCCGGCCTGCTTCCGCCGGCCGAATCGAATCCCTCGGCCGTCGTCCGGATCTTCTCCGCCCGCACCGTGAGCTGGCGCGGGATCGTGGCGACCCACAGCTGGATCGTAATCAAGGGGACCGGCGAACGCAGATACCGGCGCTTCGATTACACGGCCTGGGGCGAGCCGATCTGGATCGACCGCTTCGTCCCGGACGGGCGCTGGTTCGGCAACCCGCCCGAGATCGTGTTCGCGGCGGACGGGTCCGACGCGGAAGCGATGCTGCCGCGCATCCGCAAGGCCGTGGCCGAGTACCGCTACGCGCGCCCCGGAGATTACGTGGTGTGGCCGGGTCCGAACTCGAACACCTTCGTGGCGGCCGTGATGGCGGCGGTGCCCGAGATGCGGGCCAGCCTCCCCGCCACGGCGATCGGCAAGGACTTTCCCTATGACGGCCGCTGGATCGGGTGGACGCCGTCCGGGACCGGTATCCGGATCAACCTCGGCGGCTATCTCGGGTTGACGCTCGCCTGGGTCGAAGGGCTGGAGTTGAACCTGCTCGGCGGCGTCGCCGGGATCGATCTGCGCCGTCCGGGCATCAAGCTGCCCGCGATCGGTCGCCTCGGCATCTGACGGCCGTTTGAACCGGCCCGTCGATCGGATCCTGTCCGGCAGGGAAGCGCGGACGGATTTCAGACGGTCGCTACATCACAACGTCGTTTCAACGCATAGCATAGGCTCGGCCGAGCTTAGTGCAATCGAACCAAATCGGTATAAAGACACCCATCGAATCGGCGCGGTGAGCCGTTTTAAGGCACTGACGTCGATTTTGCATCTTGCTTGATCATGTCGACACGGGCGACATGACTCACAGGGAGAATATTGAAGTTGAAATTTTGTATGCCAGTTCGTTGCGCGGACGGTATCCGGAGACGTGTTCATGACGAGGGATTCCGACACCACCCGGTTTGAGCCCAGCGAGCGGCTGGCCCGCATCTCGGACGCGTTGGACCTCCCGTTATCGGTCTTCTACGGTGGCGGGCAGGATGCCGCCGTCGCCCAGGGCGCCGACGAGGGGACCGGATACCTGCTCGCGCTCATCGCCGCGTACCTGCGGGACGCGAAGCCCGAGGCCCGCCGCAGCTTCCTGCAATCGGTGGAGGCGCTCATCAAGGCCGAATCGCTGTGACGGAACCGGGGGCCGCCGCCTGATGCGCAGTGGCGGGAACCAGCGCCGGCCCGAGACGCCTCAGTTGCCGTTCCGGGCGATCTGGGTGCGGGCCGGGCTCGCGGCCAGGCTCGGCAGCGGATCCTGCGTGCCAGCCACCACCACGAGGCGTTGGATTTCGCCCCGCAGGTAAGCCTGCAGGAATCGTTCGTAGTCGCGGAACGAGACGCACCCGTTCGAATCACCGCGCGGTCCGAGCATGAACGTATGGGCCAACAGCCCGACGCGGCCGTAGACGGCCTCGTTGCCGCCGACCGGGGTGAGCCGGATCGCCCGCACGCCATGGAACAGCTGCTCCCGCTCCCGGAGGTCGTAGGTGCCGGGCGGTGTCGGGCCGCGCATCCGCACGTTGACCATCCGCGGCTCGTCGAGGCCTTCCCCGAGGCCGGAATGCGCTTCGAGCTTCTCGCCGTTCGGCAAAATAACGATGCGCGCCGCGATGTTGTAGATTGCGGTCCCGGCCGTGGGGCGCGTGTCGGTGGGGGCGAGCGGCGGCGAGATGCGCCGCTGCGGCACGAGATCGGCCGGCCGGCTCTCGAGGGCCGCGTAGGCCAGGGCCGGTGCGCGCTCGACGCCGAACAGTTTCTCCAGGAACGAGCGGTCGTCCTCGCGGGGCTGTGCCGGAAGCGGCGGCAGCTCGCGTCGGGCCACGCGCCGCTCGGCCCTGCGGCCGAGATCGGGTCCGCGCGCGGACCGGAATTCGGGCGGCCTCGGAACCGGGAGCGGAACGGTCATCGCCGTGCGCGGGGGCTCCGTGATTTGGGTCTCCGGCACGGGGGCCGGAATCGACGGGGCTGGGGAGGGTTCGATCCCCGACCACGCCCAGCGCGACAGGGGACCACCGGTCGCGTCGCGCCAGGCCTCGTCGACCGGCGCTTCCGCCGCGTGCGGCAGGGTATCCGGGGCCGACTCGAATCCCATGCTCTGGCGGTCGGGAACGGCCGGCCTGTCGTCGGCCCGTTGAAGGGGCGGCTGAAGAAGCCCGCTCCCCAGGGCTGCCAGCGCGACCGCCGCGGTCAGGACCGCCAGCGGGCCCGCACAGGAGCGGCGTGCCATCCGGGTGGTGGGGCCGCCGAGCGGCACGGAGTCGATAGCCATGCGGGCGCCAATGCTCTCGTCGCGGAGCGGGCGCCTGCCGGATCATCGCCACCGCGGTCCCTGAGAACCGTCGATGGGTATCGATGGGCCGGCCGGCCCCGCCGGGACGAAACAGCGGGACCGGGCCGGCTTTTCTGCGGCAGCTGCGTGGTCGATTCAGGATCGATCGGGACTATTTTCGGGCCAATAGCGGTACAACCCGATTGGCCCGAACAGTATTCGCCAAAAGCCAAGCTTCAATCGTTGTCGATCTGCTTGCCGAGCTGCGCGATCGCCCGCTCGTAGACGGTTGCCGCGTTCCAGCCCTGGAGCGCCACGAAGTTCGGCTCGCCGGGCTGGTAGCCGGCACCCGGGCGCCAGCCATGCGCCTTCAGGAAGTTCGCGGTCGACGACAGGGCGGCGTTGACGTTGTTCAGGTCGCCGGTGCCGTAGGTCAGCACGTTCTTGGGCAGGAACTGCGTGTGGCCGACCTCGCCGTGGGCGGCGCCGCGGGTGCTCGACGACAGCAGGCCCCTGTCGACCAGGGTCAGGGCCGCGTAGAGCTGATCCGTGAAGTATTCGGAGCGGCGGCAATCATAGGCCAGCGTCGCGACCGCCGAGAGCGTGTTGACGTTGCCGCGGACCGCGCCGAAGCCGGTCTCCATGCCCCAGATCGCCAGGAGCGGACCCGGGGGGACGCCGTAGCGCTGCTCGATCGAATCGAACAGGGCGGCATGGGTCCGCTTGAGCTGACGCCCCTTCGAGACGATGGTCGGGCCGCCGCGCTTGGCCAGGAACTGCTCCAGCGACAGCTTGAAGCTGCGCTGGCCCCTGTCGGCCGAGATCGTCGCCGTGGAGTAGCTGGTGGTCTCCAGCGCCGCCAGGCTCGCCGCGCTGGCCTTGCCGCGCGCCTCCTGGGCGAATTCCCGCTTCCAGGTCTCGAACCCGGCCGCCGAGTTGCCGCACTGCGCGGCCTCCGCCTGTCCGGCCACGCCGGAGAGCCCGGCGAGCGCCGCCACAGCAAGGGTCATACGCCGCATTTGTTCGATCACGCCCAACACTCCTTCGGCGCGAGATCGCGCCACGTTTCTCAACCGATACCGGGAAACATCTCGTCGATAACAGGGCGAGATGATGTCGGCCACGCCGTCCGCCGGCCGTGTGGTATTCGGACCATAGCCGATGCACGCGCGCGCGCTGAGGCGTCCGGATGGACATTTGCCATCATCGTGAACGGCGCCGCGCCGCGTTCGACGCCGGACCCTTCCGGCGGGCGCCGCGTCGGCGATGCCGGTTCCAACGCCACGCATCCATCTGCCGGAGCGCTTTCCGCCGACGGGATACCGGTTCGGCATCAGTAAGCGGGTCGAATCCAGGACTGCGAGCCGGTCCGCTTGCAACGCGGTCGGGAACGGCTCTAAGGCCGCGGCGCAAGACGATTCCCGATGACGAAAGGTTTTGTTCGCGGCGAATGCTTTGCCAGCGAAGTGCATATCGGTAAAAGAACCTTTTGTGATGTCACAACATCGTCAAACGACAATCATAGCTTTGCTGGCGGAAAGATCGCTGCGGGGATACGGTGTGGGGCCGATGACGTTCCGCTTGATGATGCGCCACCGGCGCCGCCGTCCCGTCTGATCGCCGGGCGCTCGCGATGTCCGTGATGTCATCGGCGGATCGTCCGCCCCCCGCCCGAGACAGCGCCGCCAGCGGCCGGCTCGAACCCCGCACGGTTCCGATCCGGGCCTGAGCCCGCCCTTTCCCGAACCCCGGATCCATCGGCCCGCGGCGCGGCCGGCGGCCGGGCGCCTCAACCTGACAGACAGCGAGAGACAGGACCCTCATGGCCCTCGGAACGCACGGCACCGGTTCACCGCGGGCGGCGACGCTCGGTCCAGACCTCGATCGCGACGGCGTCGCCAAGGCCTATGGCCGCTGGGCACCGGTCTACGATCTGGTGTTCGGCCCGGTCTTCGCCCAGGGCCGGACCCTGGCGGCGGCGGCCGCCGAACGGATCGGCGGACGTGTCCTCGAAGTCGGTGTCGGCACCGGCCTGTCGCTGCCGGCCTATCGGCGGGCCGCCAGCATCGTCGGGATCGATATCTCGGCGCCGATGCTGGAGAAGGCGCGCAGCCGCGTCGCCCGCTTGGCGCTGCGCAACGTCGAGCGCCTCGCCGTGATGGACGCCGAGCATCTCGATTTCGCGGACGCGTCCTTCGACGTGGTCGTCGCCCAGTACGTCGTGACCGCGGTGCCGAACCCCGAGGCGGCCCTCGACGAGTTCGCCCGGGTGCTGCGTCCCGGCGGCGAGATCGTCATCACCACCCGGATCGGGGCCGAGGGCGGCCTGCGGCGCCTGATCGAGCACACGCTGATGCCGATCACGAGCCGCCTGGGATGGCGGACCGAGTTCTCCTGGGAGCGCTACGCCGCCTGGGCCGCGACGGCACCCGTGGAGGTCGTGGAGCGACGGGCCCTGCCGCCGCTCGGCCATTTCTCCCTCATCCGCCTGCGCAAGCGCGACGCCTGACCGCGCGCCTTCTGACCCGTCCCCCACCCTCGATCGGAGAAGCACGGCATGGCGAGTTTTCTTGAGACCCTGCGCGTCCAGCGCTGGGACGACCACCGCTATTACCACCACAACCGGATCAACCAGAGCCTGCACGTGGTCAGCGCCGTGAGCTTCTTGGTGGCCTACGCGGTGGCCTTCAAGGATCCGGCGACGGCGGCGCTGATCGGCTGGCTCCTGGCGATGACGAGCCGGCAGGCGGGCCACCTGTTCTTCGAGCCGAAGGGCTACGACCACGTCAACCACGCGACGCACGAGCACAAGGAAGAGATCAAGGTCGGCTACAATCTGCAGCGCAAGATCGTGCTGCTGGCGATCTGGGCGCTGTCGCCGCTGCCGCTCTACTTCGATCCGAGCCTGTTCGGCCTGATCTCGCCGCACCAGACGACCACCGACCTGATCCGCAACGTCGGCTGGATCTGGCTGTGGCTCGCGATGGCCGGCCTGCTGTTCCGCACGGTGCAGCTGTTCTTCGTGCGCGACGTGCAGACCGGCCTGGTCTGGGCGACCAAGATCCTCACGGACCCGTTCCACGACATCAAGCTCTACTACAGGGCGCCGCTGGCCCTGCTGCAGGGTGAGATGGTCGAGGAGCACGAGCCGCACGAGCACGGCGCCTGATCGTTACCCGGCCTCGCCGAGCCGGGGGGCTCCCCCCGCCTCGGTGATGCCGGGCAAAGTCCAGGTTTCAAAAGGTCCTGGACCTTTTGCGGGTGCAGGGCAGAGCCCTGCAAACTCGGGGCTGCACGCCCCGAACCCTGCCAAAGGGCCGGAGGCCCTTTGGAAACCCGATCAGACCTGGTCCGGCGCCCGGAGGCCAAGACGAGCGCCGAGTTTGCCCAGTCGGATCGCCGCGACCTCCCGCAGGATCGCCTTGCGGATCGCCTTGTCGGTCGTGGCGCCACCGTCCCACCAGCCATCCGCCCGCATGGCGTTCGCCGCCGCCACGAACCGGGCGGCGACCGCCTCGAACGCCGCGTCGTCGTAGGCGAGGCTGAAGATCATCCGGCCGGTCCCGACCCAGGACAGGGCCAGCCCCTCGGCACGCAGGTAGAATTGCAGCATCCAGTTGTAACGCGACGGCCGCGTGTAGAGGACCGTCCAGACCGTGGACAGGGTGGAGACCCGCACCGGCAGCTCGGCCTCGGCCAGCAGCGTGTTGAGGCGCGCGGCCCGGGCATCCCAGGTCGCGTCAAGGTCGCGGTACAGGGCGGCAACCTCCGGCGTCTCCAGGCGATCCAGGAACGCGCTCATGGCGCCCATCACGTAGGGATGCGCGTTGAAGGTGCCGCGGGCGAAGCAGATGTCCACCGGGCGGTCGTCCCGGAAGCGCCGCATCAGGTTGGCCCGGCCGCACAGCACCCCCACCGGCAGGCCGCCGCCCAGGGTCTTGCCGTAGGTCACCATGTCGGCACGCACGCCGAAATAGTCCTGGGCGCCGCCCTTTGCGAGGCGGAAGCCGAGGAACACCTCGTCGAAGATCAGCACGATGCCGTTGGCCGTGCAGACTGCGCGCAGCGCCGCGAGCCATTTCGTATAGGCGGCGCGATCGAAGGCGGCCTTGCGGGCACTGTCGACCAGCGCGGAATCGGACGGAGCGCCGGCATTCGGATGCATGGCCTGGAGCGGGTTGACCAGCACGCAGGCGACGTCCCGACGGCTGCCCAGCACCCGCAGCGTCCGGTCCGACATGTCGGCCAGCGTGAGCGTGTCGCGGGTCGGCACCGGGTTGCCGATGCCCGGCTGCACCTCACCCCACCAGCCGTGATAGGCGCCGCAGAAGCGCACGATCCGGCGCCGGCCGGTGTGGTAGCGGGCGAGCCGCACCGCCTGCATCACCGCCTCGGTCCCGGACATGTGGAACGAGACCTCGTCGAGGCCCGAGAGCGCCTTGAGCCGTGCGACGTTGCCGGTGACCACCGGGTGCAGCGGCCCGAGGACCGGCCCGAGGGCCGCGACCTTCGCGGTGCCCTCCTCCAGGCAGGCCCGGTAGAAATCCACGCCGAACAGGTTGACCCCGTAGGAGCCGGCCAGGTCGTAGAAGACGTTGCCGTCGAGGTCCGTGACCGTGACGCCGTCGGAGGCCGCCGCGAAGGCCCCGGCGCCGAGAGGCGCGCGCACGTGGCCGGCATACTGGAACGGCACCCGGTACAGCCCGGTGAATTGCAGGTCGGAGAGGCCGCCGCGGACCGCGTCGGTCTCGGCCCGGGTGCGGGCGAACCGTGCGCGGTAGAGTTCGGAGAGCCGCGCGAAGCCGTTCTCCCGCCGCAGCGCCACGGTCTCGTCCGGATCGTCGGAGCGGAAGAACGCGCGCTGCGAGTAGGCGTAGTGCGGGATCAGCCCGGCCACGCGCCGGGCCATCCGGGCGTGGCCGGTCAGGGACGGATGCTTGGCCCGCGACAACTGCAGGCGCTGCGCGGCCTTCGGCAGGGCGAACAAAGCCGCTGCGGCGGTGGCGGACAGGGTGGCGAGGAGTGCGGACATCGCCCCACGCCGTATCGGAGGTGGTTCACGGCATGATGACGGTTTCGGGATCGCGGCTGCGGCGCGCCCTGGCGCAGGTGGGCGCCCAGGAGGATCTGAACTTCCTGCTCACCAACCGCCTGCCGCGTCGGCTCGCCACCCGGTTCATGGGCTGGTTCAGCCGGATCGAGCAGCCCCTGGTGCGCGACGTCTCGATCGCCACCTGGCGGCTGTTCTGCGACGTCGATCTCAGCGACGCCCGGGAGGCACGGTTCCCGAGCCTGCACGCAGCCTTCGTGCGGGCCCTGCGCCCCGGTGCCCGGCCGATCGCCGGGGATCCGAACGTCCTGGTCAGCCCCAGCGACGCGATCCTGGGCGCGCATGGCCGGATCGAGGCCGGGCGGCTTCTCCAGATCAAGGGCCTCTCGTACAGCCTCGCCGACCTGCTCGGGGGCGACGCGGCGCTGGCGCGCGCCCACGAGGGCGGCGCCTACGCGACCCTGCGGCTGACCGCCGGGATGTATCACCGCTTCCACGCCCCCCACGACCTGCGGGTCGAAACGGTCCGTCACATCTGGGGGGACACCTGGAACGTGAACCCGATCGCGCTGAAGCGCGTCGAGGCCCTGTTCTGCCGCAACGAGCGGGCGGTGCTGCGCCTGCGGATCGCCGGCCACCCCGTCACCCTTGTGCCGGTGGCGGCGATTCTGGTGGCGGGGCTGCGTCTCGGCTTCCTGCCGGAGGGTGTGGCCCTGCGCCGGACCGGTGGCCGCCCCCTGCCCTGCACCGCCCGCCTGGAAAAGGGCGCGGAGATGGGCTGGTTCGAGCACGGCTCGACCATCGTGGTCCTGGCTCCGCCGGGCTTCACCCTGTCGCCCAGCCTCCAGGAGGGGGCCCGCCTGCGCATGGGCGAGCCGCTGATGCGGCTGCCGGAACCGGGCGCGCCGTAGCCCTGGTCGGTCGGATCGCGGTCCGACCGCCGCGCCCGTTCAGGCCGCCTGCACCTTGGCCAAAAAGTCCGCGACCTCGACGGTCAGCCGTTCCGATTGGTGCGAGAGCTCCGTCGCGGCGATCAGGACGTGCGACGCCGAGGCTCCGGTCTCGCCGACGGCGGCGGTGACCGCCCCGATGTTGCTCGTCACCGCCTGTGTCCCCTCGGCCGCCTGCGTGACGCTGCGGACGATCTCCTGGGTGACGGCGCCCTGCTCCTCCATGGACGCCGTGACGCCGACCGCGATGGCGCGGAGTTCCACGATGGTCGTCGAGATCGTCCGGATCGCCTCGACGGCCCGGTGGGTCTCCCCCTGGATGGCCGCGATCTGCCGGGAGATGGTCTCGGTGGCCTTGGCGGTCTGGGCGGCGAGGTCCTTGACCTCGCCCGCCACCACCGCGAAGCCCCGGCCCGCCTCGCCGGCGCGCGCCGCCTCGATCGTGGCGTTGAGGGCGAGGAGATTGGTTTGCGCCGCGATGCCGCTGATCAGCTCAACCACCGCGCCGATCTTCTCGGCGCCGTCGGCGAGCCCCTGCATGATCGCGTTGGTCTGGGCGGCGTCGGCGGCGGCGCGCTCGGCCATCTCGGAGGATCGGACGATCTGCACGTTGATCTCGCCGATCGAGGCCGCAAGCTCCTCGCTCGCCGCGGCGACGGTCTGCACGTTCGCCGAGGTCTGCTCGGCGCCGGAGGCGACGCTGAGCGACTGCGCCGCCGTCTGGTCGGCGGTCCGGCTCATCGCCTGGGCGGTCGCCTCCATCTCCTCCGCGGCGGCCGACAGGGTCTGGGTCATCTTCGAGACCTCGCCGCGGAACGTGCGGGTGGCCTCGTCCAGCGCCAGCGTGCGACGGTCCTTGGCCTCGTTCTCCGTGGCCGCCTCGGCGTCGGCACGGCGCTTGGCGATCAGCGCCTCCTTGAACACCTGCACGGCGCCGGCCATGGCGCCGATCTCGTCCCGGCGGTCCGCGCCGAGAACCGGCACCTCCACGTCTCCGGACGCCAGGCGGGTCATCGCCGCGGTCATCCCGGCGAGCGGCCCGGCGACCTGCTTGAGCACGGTCACGATGCCGTACACGATCGCGACGGTGGCCAGCACGAAGGCGGCGAGGAGCAGGACACCGGTCCAGCCCGACGTCGTCCGCGCGGTCTCGAACGCCTCCCGCGCCTCCCGGATCTGCAAGCCCGTCAGCTTTCGAAGGGAGGCTTGAGTCCGAACCATTGCGTTCAGGAGGTCCACATGCCGTTCCGCATAGGCGCTCGCCTGGTTGGTGCCGGCGAGGCGCCCGAGATCTCCGATGATCGTGTCGTTCCGGTCGATCTGTGCCTGAAGCTCCCCGGCGAGGATCTTCTCCTCGGGGGTCAGATACGTGGCGAGGTAATCGGCCCATTGCCGCTTCGCCTGCGCCTGCGCGCGCTGGATGATCTCGGCCCCCGAACGCGGATCGGAGCGCCCGCCACTCAGGGCGCGCGAGGCCTCCACCAAGTTGTCGTAGGCGTCGCGCAACCCACTGAATTGACCGAGCGGAACGACGCGATCTTCGAAGACCGTCTGCAGACTTCGCGTGTTCCAGTGCAGCGCCATATTACCGAGCGCGGTCGTGCCCAACAGCAGCGTGCCCAGGATCGCCAGAAGGGCAACGAGTCGGGTTTTTATAGTCAAGCGCATCAACGACGTCCGGTCCGCGGCGATTCGATTTTCGAAGCCGACACGATATCATTCGATGCTTGACGCAATGACAAGTTTTATTTGCCACGCTGAAATATTTTAATCTTTAGTTCTGGTGTCGCTTTACTATTTTCAATAGGCACCGTTGGACTGATCTCTGTCATGGCGCTATTTGACTGTTACATCTCATGAAACGAGGAACACGAGCGCCCGAGCGTTGAAATTTGTCACGCGAACGACATGCCGATCCCGAAAGCGCCGCCGTACGATCGTTTGCCAGGGGCTAGTGGCGTGTTCCGGATAAGCCGGGTTCCGACGATCAGAATGCAACGACGGCGGCCAACGTGGGTGGCCGCCGTCGTTGCGGGTCGCCTCCGGAAAACCCGATCACACGTCCAGGTTGGCGACGCTCAGGGCGTTGTCCTGGATGAACTCCCGCCGCGGCTCGACCACGTCGCCCATCAGCTTGACGAACAGGTCGTCGGCGTCGGTCGTGTCCTTGACCTTCACCTGCAGCAGGGAGCGGACCTCGCGGTCCAGCGTGGTCTCCCACAGCTGTTGCGCGGTCATCTCGCCGAGCCCCTTGTAGCGCTGGAGCTGAAGGCCCTTGCGGCCGAAGGCCATGACGGCCTCGAACAGCGCGACGGGCCCGTGCAGCACGGTCTCGTCGGTCTTGCGCATTAGCGTCGCCGGCTCGCCGTAGATTTCCCGGAACGCGTCGGCGCGCTCGGACAGGCGCCTGGCCTCCTGAGACGAGATCAGGCTGGCATCCAGGGTGGCGACCTGCTTGACCCCGCGCAGGGTCCGGGTGAGGCGATAGCCGCCCTCGTGGGCTTCACCCTGCCAGCCCTGCTCGATCTCGTCGGCGATCAGATCGAGACGGCGCGCGGTCGTGTCGGCCAGAACCTCGGCCTCGCCCAATCGGGATGCCGCCTCCCCGTCGAACGCCCCGGCCAGCACCGCCTGCTCGACCACCGAGCGGTCGTAGCGGGTGTGGAGTCCCTGGAGCACGTTGCGGAAGCCGCGGGCCTCCTCGACCAGGCTCTTGAGCTGCGGCCCGGTGAACTCCGCCCCCGTCGAGAGCCGCAGGATTGCCCCGTCGGTCCCTTGGTCGATCAGGTAGTCCTCGAGGGCGCGCTCGTCCTTCAGGTAGATCGCCCTGCGGCCGCGCTCGGCTTTGTAGAGCGGCGGCTGGGCGATGTAGAGGTGCCCGCGGTCGATCAGCTCCGGCATTTGGCGGAAGAAGAACGTCAGCAGCAGGGTCCGGATGTGCGAGCCGTCGACATCCGCGTCGGTCATGATGATGATGCGGTGATAGCGCAGTTTTTCCGGGTTGAAGCCTTCCCGGTCCGTGGACGAGCGGCCGATTCCGGCGCCCAGCGCCGTGATCAGCGTGCCGATCTCGGCCGAGGACAGCATGCGGTCGGCCCGCACCCGCTCGACGTTGAGGATCTTGCCGCGCAGGGGCAGCACCGCCTGGAACGCCCGGTCGCGGCCCTGTTTGGCCGAGCCGCCGGCCGAATCGCCCTCGACCAGCAGGATCTCGCACTTCGACGGGTCGCGCTCCTGGCAGTCAGCGAGCTTGCCGGGGAGCGAGGCGATGTCCAGCGCGCCCTTGCGGGTCACGGTCTCGCGGGCCTTCCGGGCCGCCTCGCGGGCGGAGGCCGCCAGCACGACCTTGCCCATCACCGAGCGGGCCTGCTGCGGGTTCTCCTCGAGCCAGGTCGACAGGCCCTCGTTCAGCACGTTCTCGACCGCGGGGCGGACCTCGGAGGAGACCAGCTTGTCCTTGGTCTGCGACGAGAATTTCGGATCCGGCACCTGCACGGAGATGACCGCGGTCAGGCCCTCGCGGCAATCCTCGCCGGTGAGCGAGACCTTCTCGCGCTTCGAGACGCCCGACGAATCGGCGTAGCCGGTGATCTGGCGGGTCAGCGCCGCCCGGAAGCCCGCCATGTGCGTGCCGCCGTCGCGCTGCGGGATGTTGTTGGTGAACGGAAGCACCGTCTCGTTGAACGAGTCGTTCCACCACAACGCGACCTCGACGCGGATGCCCTCGCGCTCGGCGCGGACAACCACGGGGCTAGCCATGCCCTCGATCGGCTTGCGGGACCGGTCCAGGTACCGGACGAAGGCCTCGATGCCGCCCTCGTAGTACAGCTCCTCGCGCTTGTGCTCGGCATGGCGCGCATCGGTCAGGACGATGCGCACGCCCGAGTTGAGGAAGGCGAGCTCGCGCAGTCGCTTCTCCAGCGTGCCGTAGTCGAACTCGATCATCGTGAAGGTGTTGGTGGAGGGCAGGAACGTGACTTCCGTCCCGCGCCGCCCCTCGCCGGGGCCCACGATCTCAAGCGGCGCCACGGCATCGCCGTGACGGAACTCCATCGCGTGCTCCATGCCGTTGCGCCAGATCCGGAGCTTCAGGAACGACGACAGCGCGTTCACCACCGAGACGCCGACGCCGTGCAGGCCGCCGGAGACCTTGTAGGAATTCTGGTCGAACTTACCGCCCGCGTGCAGCTGGGTCATGATGACCTCGGCCGCCGAGACGCCCTCCTCCTTGTGGATGTCGGTGGGGATGCCGCGGCCGTTGTCGGAGACCGTGACCGAGCCGTCGGCGTTGAGCTGCACGGTGACGAGGTCGGCATGGCCGCCCAGGGCCTCGTCGATGGCGTTGTCCACCACCTCGTAGACCATGTGGTGCAGGCCCGAACCGTCGTCGGTGTCGCCGATATACATGCCGGGCCGCTTGCGGACGGCGTCGAGGCCCTTCAGCACGCGGATCGATTCCGCGCCGTACTCGGCGGGCTCGTTCGGAGGGGTGTCGGCCATGAAATTCCTCGGGCAGGCGGACCAGTTCGCGACGGAGGGACTCGCGCCGTCGGGCGCCCACGCCTGCGCTCTCGCTTGGTCCACCTGATATAGGGGTTCCGCGTTGAGATTGCACGATTTTACGGGCTCGAACGCGCCCGTACACCCGCTTTTCTGAGGCTCCGCGCTTAACGCCCCGTTAGCCCTCGATGCCGCCCGCGCTGGCCGCGTCCAAACGAGCGATCGCGTCCGCGGAAAGCTGCAGTTCGGCAGCGCCCAGCAGATCGTCGAGCTGCGCCACCGACGTCGCGCTGGCGATCGGCGCGGTGATGCCGGGCCGGGCGATGATCCAGGCCAGCGCCACCTGGGCCTGCGTCGCGCGCTGGTCCCGGGCCACCGAATCGAGCACGTCGAGGAGTGCCAGCCCGCGCGGGGTAAGGTACTTCGCGACGCGGTTCTCCCGGGCGCGTCCCGCCGCATCCTGGGCGGACCGGTACTTGCCGGTGAGGAAGCCGGCCGCCAGCGAGAAGTAGCCGATCACCCCGATGTCCTCCGCCCGGCACAGCGGTTCGAGCTCCGCCTCGTAGCCGCGCTCGGCGAGGCTGTAATCCGGCTGCAGGCATTCGTAGCGCGGCAGGTTGGAGGCGGACGAGACAGCCAGCGCCTCGGCAAGGCGGCTGGCGCCGTAATTCGAAGCCCCGATTGTCCGCACCTTGCCTGAAGCGATCAGGCGCTCGTAGGCCCGCAGGGTCTCCTCCAGGGGCACCTCCGCGTCGTCCAGATGCGACTGGTAGAGATCGATCCGGTCGGTCTGGAGCCGCCGCAGGGACGCCTCGCAGGCCTGCTCGATATGGCGGGCCGACAGGCCCTTGCCGGCGTCACCCATGTCCATGCCGACCTTGGTGGCCAGCACGATCCCGTCCCGGGTGCCCGGGCGCGCCGCGAACCAGCGGCCGATCACGGTCTCGGATTCACCGCCCCGGTGGCCGGGCGCCCAGCGCGAATAGACGTTCGCCGTATCGATGAAGTCGAAGCCGCGCTCCACGAACCGGTCGAGGATGGCGAACGAGGTCGCCTCGTCCGCGGTCCAGCCGAAGACGTTGCCGCCGAGGCAGAAGGGCGCGACCCGGAGGTCGGAGCGGCCGATGCGACGCTTGTCCATGGTGTCAGCCCTGCAGGAACGGATTCGAGGCGCGCTCCTCGCCGAGCGTGCCGGTCGGGCCATGGCCGGGGATGAAGGAGATGTCGTCGCCCAACGGCAGGACCTTCTCCTTGATCGCGCGGATCAGCTGTTCGTGGTTGCCGCCGGGCAGGTCGGTGCGGCCGACCGAGCCCTTGAACACCACGTCGCCGACCAGCGCGAAGCGCGCATCCCGGCTCACGAACACGACGCTGCCGGGCGAATGGCCCGGGCAGTGCAGGATGTCGAAGCCGAGCTCACCGACCGTCACGGCGTCGCCGTCGTCGAGCCAGCGATCGGGGGTCACGGCCCTGCCCTCGCCGATCCCGTAATTGGCGGCGGTCTCCGGCAGGGAATCGAGCAGGAACTTGTCGGCGCGGTGCGGGCCCTCGATCGGCACGCCGAGCCGCTCGCGCAGCTCGTCGGCGCCGGCGGCGTGGTCGACATGGCCGTGGGTCAGCAGGATCTTTTCGACCCGCACGCCCTGCTCCCGGATGGCGGCCTCGATCCGGTCGAGGTCGCCGCCCGGATCGACGACGGCGCCGACCTTGGTGGCGTCGTCCCAGATCAGCGTGCAGTTCTGCTGGAAGGGCGTGACCGGGATGATCCCGGCGCGGGGCGTTCCTGGCATGGGGTTCCGCGGGTTGGCTGCGCCGCCGTCGGCGCTCTGGACCGGGTTCTAGCGCAGAACCGGCCGTGCGGCACCCCGCGGCCGCTCAGGCCGATCCGTCCTTCGGCCGGCGCAGGCTGTCGTGGAGCGCGAGCATCTCGGCCATGCCCATCGACCGGCTGCTCCACCGGGTCTCGGCGGTGTTGACCTTCGTGAAGCGGTCGTGGGACCGGCCGCCATAGGCGCCGAAGATCGCCGTGCCCGGCTCCGTGGTTCCGGCTTCGGGCGGGGCGGAGGACGCGTCCGGCCGGTCGACCCGGTACGACGGCGCCGTCGCCTTGCCGGTGACCCCGATCCGGACCCAGGCGTCGCCGTAATGCTTCTGGCACATCCGCATCGTGACCAGCACCTGGCGCAGGTAGCCCTCGGCATCCTCGAGGCCGGGCAGCACGTCCGCGATCGTCGCGTCCGAGGGGTAATGTTTGGTCCGAACCATGTGCATCCTCGCTCCGGCACATCCCTAGCGCGCCGGGCGGACGGGGGCGAGGCGCCGCTCAGCCCGGGGTCCGCTTCAGCAGGGCGTCGAGGCCGCCGACCCGGAACCAGTGGTAGCCGTAGCCCTCCAGGAACAGGCAGTGGCTGCCCTCGGGGCCGGCGTCGCTGCGCGAGCCGGTGAGCACGTCGACCAGGATGTCGGGCTCCGGCTCGGGCACGCCGGAGCGGAGGGCGATCTCGATCGGCTCGGGCGCGAGGTTGTGCACGCACAGGATGGCGTTGCCGCGCCATGCGTAGCGCAGGGCGAGGACCGAGGCCTTGCCCGTGGGCACCGCCGTCACGTCGCCCCAGCCGATCTCGGGCGCCTCCTTGCGGTGGCGGATGATGCTCTGCATCCAGTTGAGCAGCGAGCCCCGGTCGTGCCGCTGGTCGGCGACGTTCACGTGCGCGAAGCCGTAGGGACCGTGATCGATCGGCGGCAGCACCGTCCGCTCGGCCCGGGAGAAGCCGCCCTTGTGCTCGGCGGTCCACTGCATCGGCGTCCGCGCGCAGTCCCGCTCCTTCAGGCCCAGGTCGTCGCCCATGCCGATCTCGTCGCCGTAGCGGATCACCGGCGTCCCCGGCAGGGTGAACATCAGCGAGTAGGCCAGCCGGATCCGGCGGGGGTCGCCCGCCAGCATCGGGGCGAAGCGGCGCCGGATGCCGCGGTCGTAGAGCTGCATCCCCTTCTCGGGGCCGAATTCGGCGAACACCGCCTGCCGCTGCGTCTCGGTGAGCCGGCCGAGGTCCAGCTCGTCGTGGTTGCGCAGGAAGATGCCCCACTGGCACGAGAGCGGGCGGGGCTTCGTCCGCTCGATCGCCTTCACCAGCGGGCGGGCGTCGTGGGCGGCCAGGGCGTAGAAGGTCGATTGGTTGACCTGGAAGTTGAACATCATGTGCATGCGGTCGGCGTCGTCGCCGAAATAGTCGAGGTCCTGCTTCGGCAGGATGTTGGCCTCGGCCAGGATGATCGCGTCGCCCTTGCGCCATTGCAGGAACTCGCGGAAGTCGCGCAGCATGTCGAACTGCTCGCGCGGCTTGCCGCCGACATCGGCCCCCTTCTCGGCGATGACGAACGGCACCGCATCCATCCGGAAGCCCGACACGCCGAGCTCGATCCAGAACCCCATGATCTTCAAGATCTCGGCCAGCACCTCGGGGTTGGCCGTGTTGAGATCGGGCTGGAAGTCGAAGAACCGGTGGAAGTACCAGGCGCCGGCCTTCTCGTCGTAGGTCCAGGTGGTCTCCTGGACTCCGGGGAAGACCATGCCCTCGTCGGTGCCGGCCGGGCGCTCCTTCGACCAGACGTACCAGTCGCGGTAGGGCGAGTCCGGGTCGGAACGGGCCGACTGGAACCAGCGGTGCTTGTCCGAGGTGTGGTTGACCACGAGGTCGATCAGCACCCGCAGGCCCCGCTGCTTGGCCGCGTGTGCGAAGGCGACGAAATCGCCGAGCGAGCCGTAATCGGGATCGACCCCGTAATAGTCCGAGATGTCGTAGCCGCCGTCACGCTTGGGCGAGGGCTGGAACGGCATCAGCCAGATCGCGGTGGCGCCCAGGCCCTGGATGTAGTCCAGCCGCCGCTCGAGCCCGGCGAAGTCTCCGATGCCGTCGCCGTTGGCATCCATGAAGGTGCCGACCGACAGGCAGTAGATGACCGCGTTCTTGTACCAGAGGTCGTTGATCATGCCGGTCCTCGCGAGGCGCCTTCAGAAGCGCCGTTCGGCCATGAGGACCGGCCGCGCCGGCGACCCTACGACGACCGGCGGGAATTGGTTCCGCCTGATTTAAGGGGTCGATCCGGCTCCTTTCGCGCATGATCCATGTAGGCGCGCAGCACGCTGTTGATCTTGGTCTGGTAGCCGCGCCCCTGTTCCCTGAAGAACGCCAGGACATCGGCATCGACCCGCATGGTCACGATCTTCTTCCGGGACTCCGGATGGATGACCGCTTGGCTCCAGTCGATCTCCAGATCGGCCTCGTCGGGATCGGTCGAAACGGCCGCGTCGACGTCGGCATCGGTCAGCGCCTTCACGGCGTCCCAGTCACTCTCGCTGTCGCCGTGCTCAACCATCGCTGTCAGGTCCGCCGACGAATGCCTGTCTGTATGCTTGTCGTTCTTCACGCCGCGCCCTCCTGAACGAGATCAACCGCCGCCGATCCAGGCGCCAGGTCCAGACGAGGATGACGTGCACCTCACCCAGGACCCCGACCGTGACCTAGCGCGCCTCGTCCCGGAAGGCTGCAGGACCTTCGAGCCGGGGGCGGCCGTCGAACAGGGCGACCGCGTCCCGGAAATCGAGGCGGTGCATGGCGAGGTTCGCCCGGCGCTTCGCCTCGTCCCACTCGAACATGGCCGGTCGCCCCTCGATGTCAATACGTTCTGTCAATACGTGCTGTGGCGAAGCTTGCGGGTGGGGGGCACCCCGGCAGGTTTTTCCTTAAAACAGCCGCGTTGTGCTCGCCCAGTTCGGCGGCGCACCCGGGAGGTTCGCACCCGCTCCGCCGCCCCCTCGAATCCGGACCGCATGAACGCCATCCTGATCAAGCTGTTCGCGACGGCCCTGACGCTGAGTCAGGTCACGACGCGGCCGGACGCGGTGCGGACCCAGTTCGATCCGTTCACCGATCAGGCCGAGGTCGTGCGCCTGCTGCGCGACGGCTGCGCCCACATGCGCAAGGCGTTCGACATCGAGGACATCAATCTCGATGAATTGATCACCACCGCCATGGAGGATCCGACGAGCGTCGCCGGGCCGGGGGCGCCGAAGATCCTGCACGGGCTCAACCTCGACGAGCTGAACACCAGCTACAAGCAGTTCTGCAAGGGCGAGAACCCGGCGATCTCGCCGTTCAATGCCCGCGAGGTCATCGAGTTCTACGACAACGCCACAAAGGACCTGCCCACCGCCGAGGCGCTCCGGGACAAGGTCCTGCCCGGCATGACCCGCATCCTCGACGGGTCGGGCAAGCCCTTCGCCGAGACCTTCGAGGCGAACGGCCGCCGGCTCGTGGTGCCGATCACCGCAGTGCCAAACCTCGTGCAGAAGGCGTTCATCGCGGCGGAAGACAAGCGCTTCGAGAGCCATCACGGCATCGACGAGCGCGGCGTGATCCGCGCCTTCATCGGCAACCTCGCCTCGCCCGGGCGCCCGGCCGGCGGCTCGACCATCACCCAGCAGGTGGTGAAGAACCTCTCGGTCGGCGACGACGTCACCTACGAGCGCAAGATCCGCGAGATGATCGTGGCGGCCCGCCTGGAGCGGATCCTTTCGAAGCCGCAGATCCTCGGGCTCTATCTCAACGGCATCTATCTCGGCCGCGGCGCCTACGGCATCGAGATGGCGGCGCAGAGCTATTTCGGGAAGTCGGTCGGGCAGCTGACCCTGCCGGAGGCCGCCCTGCTGGCCGGCATGCCGAAGGGACCCAACTTCTACAGTCCGGACAAGTACCCGGAGCGGGCGCGCGAACGGCGCGCCTACGTGCTCGCCCGCCTCAAGGAGGACGGCACGATCACCGATGCCGAGATGTCCGGCGCGGTCAACGCCGATCTCGGGCTGAAGCCGGTTGACGCGACGCGGCGCGATTCGGGCTTCTACGTGGTCGATTACCTGAACCGCGAGGCCCGCACCTTCGCGGGGGTGGATTCGCTGACCGCCGGCTCGTTCACGGTCCGCTCGACCATCAATGCCGGGCTCCAGCGCGCCGTCGAGGGGGCGCTGCAGGACGGGCTCGCCAACTACGAGCGCGCCACCGGGCGCCAGACCTACACGGGTCCCGAACTCAACCTCGCCGACAGCATCCGCCGGATCCAGGCGGCGACGCCCGCGCCGGAAGGCTCGGTGCAGAGCGCGCCCGGCGTGACGGGGGCCCGGGCCGAGGCCGCGAAGGACCCCGCGAAGCCCGAGGCCAAGGCGGGCGCGAAGGCGGCCAAGCTCAAGGCCCCGGCGGCGCCGCTGGTGAAGCCCGTGTGGCTGCGGGCCCTGGAGAGCGCGCGGCCGACCCTGTACGACGTGCACTGGCCCGTCGCCGTCGTCCTCGAGCCCGGGCGCGGCCCCGTGAAGGTCGGCCTCGCCGACGGCCGCACCGCCACCCTGGATCCCGGCGTCGCCCGGGGCAAGCTGCAGCTCTACGACGTGGTCCGGGTCAAGCTCACGGAGGGGCGCGGCGCACCCCGGGCGCAGCTGCGGGTCCGGCCCAACGTGCAGGGTGCCGCCCTGGTCATGGAGAACCAGACCGGCCGCATCCTGGCCATGGCGGGTGGGTTCTCCTATCCGCTGAGCCAGCTCAACCGGGTCACCCAGGCGGTGCGCCAGCCCGGCTCGACCCTCAAGCCGCTGACCTACCTGGCCGCGCTGAATGCCGGGCTCCAGCCCAACACCCTGGTGATGGATTCCGCCGTGACCCTGCCGCCGATCGGCGGATCCGGGGATTCCTGGTCGCCGAAGAACTACGAGGGCGGCGGCTCCGGGCCGACGACCCTGCGCAGGGGCCTGGAATTCTCCAAGAACCTCGTCACCGCCCGGCTATTGCAGGGGGGCATCGCCCCGAAGGCGCCGGCCAGCCTGAAGCGGGTCTGCGACATCGCCTTGGAGGCGCAGATCTACGCCGAGTGCGAGCCCTACTACCC
Source organism: Methylobacterium sp. WL64 (assembly GCF_008039945.1). Lineage (NCBI taxonomy): Bacteria > Pseudomonadati > Pseudomonadota > Alphaproteobacteria > Hyphomicrobiales > Methylobacteriaceae > Methylobacterium > Methylobacterium sp. WL64. The sequence goes on along the minus strand of NZ_VRVA01000026.1, from coordinate 21,858 downwards.
GTTCGTCCTCGGCGCGCAGCCGGTCCGGATGCTCGACCTCGCCGGGTTCTACGCGGCGGTGGCCAACGAGGGCGCCCGACCGGCGCCGTTCGCGCTCGAATCGGTCGAGCGGGACGGCAAGCCGCTCTACACCCACGCCGCCCGCGAGCCCACGCGGATCGGCTCCGCCGACCGGATCGCGTTCTACCAGCTCAAGACCATGCTGCAGGGCGTCACCCAGCACGGCACCGCGGCGGCCCTGTCCAAGGTGTCGGCCTACGTCGCCGGCAAGACCGGCACCTCCGAGAACGAGAACGACGCCTGGTTCGCGGGCTTCACCAACGAGATCACCGTGGTGGTCTGGGTCGGCTACGACAACGCCGACGGCAGCCGCAAGACGCTCGGCCGCGGTCAGACCGGAGGGCATCTCTCGGTCCCGATCGCCTCCACCATCCTGCAGGCGGCCTGGGCCAACGGCATCCCGAAGACGCCCCTGCGCGGCCCCTCCCCCGAGGCGCGGCCGTTCATCGCCGACTTGGCGATCGACCCGCATAGCGGCCAGCGGGTCGCGGGCGGCGGCGTCATCGAGCATTTCCGAACCAGTGGCGACGGCCAGATGGCCGACACCCAGTTCCGCCTGGTGCCGCGAGAGACCCTCTACGCCATGCGGCCGGACGCACAGGACGGTGACCTGTCCGGCAGCGAGGACGGGGCCAGCGTGGCCGGCGACTATTACGGCAACATGACCGGCGAGCGTGCCGCCCCCGACCCCCTCGATCCTTTCGGCGAACGCCCCGCTGCGCGCAGCCGCCGTGCGCAGGGCGATCTGGATTCCTATGGCCAGGACGCCTACAGGCCCTGGCCCGGCCAGACGGCGCGCTCGCCCTTCGGAGACCAGGGCGTGCGCCAGCCGCGCCGCCGCGACCCGGACTACCTGTTCGGCGAAGACCCGGGCTACTGACCCACCCGCTCCGACCGATGAGATGCCCGTTGCGAACGCAGTTTCCTGCCGCCCTCGCCCTCGTCCTGACGACCGCTGCCCCGGTCTGCGCGCAGACTCCCGCGGCCAACACCGTGCCGGGGCTGGAACGGATCAAGGAGGTGCCCTCGGTCACCGCCCTCGATCCGGCCGCGCTCAAGCCGGGGCAGATCCTGTTCACGGATCACCGCGACAACCCCACGGCGCCCGAGAACGGGCTGATCCCGTACCTGGACTGGCTCAAGGTCCGCCCGGCGGAGGCCGCGGTGCTGGCGCCCTTCCCCGGCTACAAGGAGCCGGACTACACCGTGACGGTGAACGGCGTGACCAAGCCGCGGCACGAGACGCTAAAGGTCTACGTGGCGGAAGGGCGATTCGTGGTCGCCCGGCCGCCCGAGGCGATCGACCTCCAGGCCTTCGCCAATCTCGGCTTCGTCCAGAAGATGGACCCGGCGATCAAGCACAAGGCGATCACCACCGGCGAGGTCACGCCGAACAAGGACCCGGCCGCCGCCTTCGCCAAGCGCCCGGACCGGCCCTGGTGCGAGGGGGCCGGCGCCTGCATCGAGTCCCGGTACGATCTCGAAGGCAAGCTGCCGCTGGGCGTGAAGCTCGCCAACAAGCTCGAAGAGGGCTCGGCCAAGAAGATTGCCGAGTACGTCTCGTTCCAGAGCGAGCTGCGGGTGCTCGGCGCCGACCAGGGGGCGGCCCTGAAGGCGCTGACCAAGATCGACACGCCGGTGACGGGTGGGCTGGAGCAGACGATCTTCTGGGTCAACCAGATCCTGCGCTTCGGCAAGTTCCTGGCGGTGTTCCAGCCGTTGCCGAACGATCCCACCAAGACGGTGGTGACCACCTACATGGCGCTCGCCATCAAGGCCGACGTGCTGGACCGCAAGGCCGAGTACGCCCGCGTGCCCGTGCTGAAGAACCTGCTGCCAGCCCAGGTGCTGATGGGCAATTCGAGCTTCAACACGGGCAGCTCGATCAGTGCCGGCCTGCCGGTCTACGCCCGCAACCGCATCACGACCTTCGCGGACGCGATCGCGAAGCGCTGACCCGTCGGCTCCCCGCGCCCGACCGGATTTCCCCGCACCGGCGTTCCGGGACGGGGCGCCCGGGGGCTCAGAACCCGCGGTTGCCGATCGAAGGCAGGGTCGGCTGCGTGTAGGCGCGGTTCACGTCGCGCCGGGTCTGGGTGCCGTTGGTGTCGTTCGAGGCGCGATAGTTGTCGAGCCGGAAGCTGTCGGCGAGGCCGCTGCGCCCGTCCGGGCTGTCGGTGTTGCAGGCGCACAGGCCGCCGACCGCCAGGAACGCGACGGCAAGAAGGGTAAAGCGCATGATTGGTCCTGAGCGGTGCCGACCCGCGCGAGGGATCACTATCCGCCGCCGAATCGCAGTGTGAAAAGTCGGTGCTGGCATGGTCAGCGCGCCGGCAAGTCCGTCAAGACCGGCGGAGAGGCGTAAACCGATTCTGCCGCCTCCGATGCGCGGCGGCCACGGAAAATCTACCTTTCCAGCCGTTAGCGGCGGATAGAGGCCGGCAATTGCCGGAAGTCCGGTCCTTACCCCTGGCGAATCCGGGTCCTTTCGGGCCAGAACCGTCGGCGATGAGCAATGTCCTGCCCTTCCGGCCGCGCCCGACCGTCACCCGCCTCGCCCGCTGCGAGGTCGTGACCGTGGCCGGCGATCTCCTCGCCCTGCTCGAGCAGCTCGAGGATGTGAGTGCCCGCGCCGCCGCGATGGGCCGTCCGACGCTCGAGGTCGAGCGTACGGTTCAGAACCTCCTCGACGCGGTCAGCGCCGTGGAGCGAGCCCTCGATTGCATCGGCGAGGGCGAACAGGTCGCCCCGGCCTGAGCCGCGTCGGCCCGCCATGCGTGCCGATCTTGCTCAATAGATCGTGCTCCGGTTCGGTAGAATACCGCAGCAGCTGCAACGTTCGTCGAACTTCGCCACAAGACCTCTAATATTCCGGAACCCTCCCGCGCAGCTTGCGGTTGAACGTCCGGCGCTCGATACCGACGCCAGTTCCGGAGGACGTTATGAGGTTTCGTACGGGCAGCACGTTGGCCGTCATCACCGCCGCCGGGCTCCTTGTGGGAACGAACGTCCAGGCGCAGGCGGCTGAAATCGGCTTCCTCGAGATGCTGTTCGGTGCGCGGCCGGCGCCCCAGGCGGTCCAGCAGGCCCCCGCGCCCCTCGAGGATCGCGCCGTCTACCGGCGTTCGACCCCGCGGCTCGGCCATGCGCGGCACCGTCTCCAGACCCGGTACGCCGCACTCCCGGTGCGGATCCGCGCCAAGGAGAGCGAGCTGAGCGAACGCCAGACCCCCATCGACATGAAGGCCGGTGCGGCCGCCGCGCTGATGAAGGACGAGACCCTGATGCCGGGCGACATCGTCGTCCTCAACACCGGCGCCAAGGTGTTCACGGGCAGTCCCGACAAGCGCCACGCACTGCGCGATTTCGAGCCGGTCCACACCTCGCGCTTCGTCAGCAAGGGGACACGCAAGCAACTTGCCGGATTGTTCACGCCGGTGGGCGCGTCGCCTGCCAGCGAGGCGCGCCGCGTCGTCGCGCGCAGCACCCAGGTTCCGGCGTCCCCGGTGGCGACACCGATCCCGCCGCAGCAGACCGCGATGCGGATCATCAACGTGTGGCAGCCAGCGCAGTAACCCGCGACCACCGATGCCCGCGGGGATCCCGTCTAGACGGAGGTCCCACCCGCGATCTCAACCTGCGATGTGGGCGCTGCTCAGCAGCACCGCGAGATAGGTGAGAGTCTTGGATGGCGATCAGCGATAGCAGGCCGCCGCGCTCGTCGGGCCGGACGGGGCGTCAGAAAAAGCGCTCCTTGACCACGATCGTGTCGCCCGGCCGGACCGAGTAAGTCATCGGCACGATGCCCGACACCAGCCCGCCGCCGGTATCGCGCGTCAGCACCGCGTAGTCGCGGGCCGCCCGCGGGCCGAAGCCTGCGGCGATTGCCACGGCCGTCTCGACGGTCATGCCGTTGACGAACGGGTATTGGCCGGAGGTCGTGACCTCGCCCAGGATGTAGAACGGTCGGTAGGTGTCGACCTCCACAGTCACGTGCGGCTCGCGCACGAAGCCGGAGGACAGCTTGGCCTCGATCGCCTTCGCCGCCTGGCCGGTGGTCTGGCCGCCGACCTGCACGGTGCCGATCAGCGGCATGGCGATCTTGCCCGCGCCGTCGACGGCGTAGATGTTCGACAGGTTGTCCTGTCCGAACACGATCACCCGCAATTTGTCGCCCGCCGAGAGCGGGTAGCGCGCGCCGATCGAGCCGGTGCCGGTGGCATCGAGCTGGTCGGTCCGGAAGGTCGGACGCAGGCAGCCGCCGAGCGCCAACGTCGAGCCAAGTGCGAGGAAAAGAGCGCGCCGGTTCATCACCATCGCCGTCATGGGTGCCAATTCGCCTCGGTCTAGGCTGTTAAGGTTAATGAACCTTGATCATCGCGAGGGCCTGTTCCGAACAGAGCGGCGCGCGGCGGGCCTTAACTCTCAAGCAACCTTAACATCCTCTAATGGCGCCCGGGTGGCACTGATCGCCGCCCCGTCGGCCGTCGTGCTCAGAGCGTATTCATGTCTCGTATCAGCCTGCGCTCGCCCATCGCCGCGCCCGTGCAGCGGACCTCTCCGCGGGACGGCGTCGGCCTCGCGCAGGTGCCACAGATCCTGCGCCGGTCGATCGGCTGGATCGTCGGGCCGACCCTGGTGGTCGCGCTGGGCGCCAGCATCTTCGTCAACGTCGTGAGCCCGCGCTACACCGGCGAAGCGAAGCTGATCCTGGAGAGCCGCGATCCGGCCTTCGCCCGCACCGCCCAGGAGCGTGCCGACCAGCTGGCGCCGATCGACGAGCAGGCGGTGGCCAGCCAGGTTCAGGTCGTCATGTCCCGCGACCTCGCCCGGGAGGCGATCCGCCGGCTGAAGCTGGTGGGCAACCCCGAATTCGACCCGGGCTCGAGCAGCATCGGCCCCGTCCAGCGCGTGCTGATGATGCTGGGCATCGGCGCCAACCCCCTCGACCGCCCGGCCGAGGACCGCGTGCTCGATGCCTATTTCGAGCACCTGCTGGTCTTCCCGGCGGGCAAGTCCCGCATCCTGACGATCGAGTTCCGCGCCAAGGACGCCAAGCTGGCGGCCGAGGGTGCCAACACCATCGCGCAGCTCTACATTTCCTCGCTCGAGGCCGACAAGGTCGACACCGCGCGCTACGCATCGACCTGGCTCGGCGGCAACATCGACGGCCTGCGCAAGCGCGTCGCGGAGGCCGAGGCGAAGGTCGAGGCGTTCCGCGCCAAGAACGGCCTGGTCGGCAGCGGCGGCGCGACCGGCCAGCCGCTGACCACCCAGCAGCTCGGCGAGCTGTCGAGCCAGCTGTCCCAGGCCCGGATCCTGAAGGCGGACCTCGCCGGGCGGGTGAAGGCGATCAAGGACCTGATCAAGGACGGCCGCGCCTTCGAGATCACCGAGGTCGCCAACAACGAGGTGGTCCGGCGCATCGTCGACAACCGGATCGCCGTCCGGGCGCAGCTGGCGCTGGAGTCCCGCACGCTGCTGCCGGCCCATCCGCGGATCAAGGAGCTGCACGCCCAGCTTGAGGATCTCGACGCCCAGATCAAGACGTCGGCCGAGCGCATCGCCCGCACGCTGGAGAACGACGCGAAGATCGCGGGCTCCCGGGTGGAGAGCCTGCAGGCCGCGGTGGACGGCCAGCAGGACGTGGTCGTGAAGGGCAACACCAGCGAGATCCAGCTCCGCGCATTGGAGCGCGAGGCCAAGGCGCAGCGCGAGCAGCTCGAATCCTACCTGTCTCGCTACCGCGAGGCCGCCGCCCGCGACGGCGAGAGCGCCACCCCCGCGGATGCCCGCATCGTCTCGCGCGCCGTGACCCCGGAAGTCCCCTCGTTCCCCAAGAAGCTGCCGATCGTCAGCTTCGCGACGCTGGTGACGCTGATGCTGGCGGTGGGTGGCGTGCTCGCGAGCGCGCTCCTGGCCGAGGGAGGCCGGAACGCCAAGGAATCGGACACGGCGTTCGATACCTCGGACCGGCGCCCCCGCCGCGAGCCCGAGCTCGAGCGCCCGACCTTCGCGTTCCCCGAGGCGATGCCCCCGGCCCACTGGTCTGAGGACGAGGCCGTCCCCGCAACGGCCGCCCCGGCACCCGTCGCCCGGATGCAGGCCGAGGCTTACGACCTCGCCCCCCTCATCGCCCGGATCGGGGGCGCGGGCCGCCTGCCCGGCGACCGGTCCGGGTACCGGATCCTCGTCATGGAGACGGAAGCGTCCCCGGGCGAGAACGCGCTGCACGACGCCCTGGTGCGGGCGCTGGGCCGCAAGGCCAGCCTCGTCACCATCGACCTGAACAATCCGCATGCCGGCACGGCCGAGCGCGGGTTCAGCGATCTCATCGCGGGTGACGCGGCCTTCCTCGACGTGATCCAGTCCGCGGGCGAGAGCGGCCTGCACCGGATCGCCGCCGGGCGCACCGAAGCCGACGTGCTGTTCGACGAGCCGGACACCCTCAGCCTGACCTTCGAGGCCATGGCGGAGGCCTACGGATGGGTCGTCTGCCGCCTTCGGGCGGCGCCGGGCGCCGTCGACCTGCTCGAGCTGACGGCCGGCTACATGGACAGTGTCATCATCGCGTCGAATGCCGCCGCCGAGGATCCGGCGCTCGCCGACCTCTACGCCATCGCGGAGGATGCGGGCGCCGGCCAGATCCTGGTGGCGCAGGACCGCGCGGCCGAGCACTTCGCGCAGTCAGGCTCGACGGATCCCGAGCTCCGCCTCCGCGCCGCGTGAGCGCACGCCACGATGCGTCCGTCATCGCTGCCGGATCACCCGAACGGCGATGAAAGCCGTTCGGGCCGTTTTTATCGCCGCAGCAAGGTCCGCAGCTTCGCGGCGACGGCGTAGAGACGGGGATCGCGCTTGATCCGGCGCTTCGTCCGGGTCAGGCCCAGCCGCATCAGCCCGTAGGCCCGGCCGCGCAGGCTCACCGGCACGATGGTCTCGACCAGCCCGATGGTCTCGTCGCAGATGCTCGCCTTGTAGCGCGCCTCGCCGACGCCGAGATCGAAGCCCTGGCGGCCCCGGGCGGTCTGCTCGCCGACGAGGTGCTGCAGCAGCAGGTCCCCCGGGCTGAACCGGGCGATCTCCGGGTCGGGATCGAACGCCGTCATCATGCCGCTGAAGCGGTGATCGCTGACGGCCCCCCCGAAGGTCGCGAGCACGCGGCCGCTCTCGGCAAGGCACAGGACGTGGATCTCGACCGCCGGTTCGGCGCCGGACGTGACCGCCGACAGGAACCGGCGAACCGCATCGTCGGCGTAGGGGTCTGCGACGCCCATCCCGGCGAACCGCACCGCCTTGTGGGCGTAGAACGCGGTCAGATAACGGGCCGCGTCCTCGGCGGTCTCGGCCCGGCGATAGGCCAGGACGCCCTTGGCCTCGATCAGCCGCTTCTCCTTCGAGCGCAGCTTCTTGCGGGCGTCGGCGCTGAACACGCGGCGCACCGTGGCCTCGGGGTCGGGTCCCAGCATCAGCCCGTAGGCGTCGCTGGCTTCCGGTTCGCCGGCCTGCGCGAACGGGTTGGCCGCGCCCTCCCACATCAGGGGCTGATGCTGCAGGGCGTAGGCGTCGATGCCGGCCGACCGCCCCACGCGGATCAGGGCCGCGGTGACCTCCCCGGCGGAGATTGCGGCGGCGTCCCGGGTGGCGAACAGCGGCATGTGGTAGTTGGCGTGCGTGTCGCCGACGATCCGGGCCACCACCAATCCGGCTTTGCGGCCGAGCACGAGGGGCAGCAGGATGCGGGCCCGGCCCTCGGCATCCCGCAGGACGACAATGCGGGCTTCGGCCTCCGTACCGGTCGCGCGCAGGTAGGCGCAGACCCAGTCATACCGCTGATAGGGCGTCTGCAGGCTGGCCGGATCGGCCTCGAGCCGCCGCCAGAGGGCTTCGGCCGCGGCCAGGTCGGTGAAGATTTCCGCCGTCAGCGTTCCGGACGCACGCGCACCGATCATGTCCGTTCCCGCCACCTGGACGCCGGTCGCCATATCTGATTCTCCCACCCGCTCGGGCATGGCCCGAACCTGTGCGCCGACCTTGTGCGGCACGCGCTGAATGCCCGGTGACCTTGGGGGTTGAGAAGACCTGGACACGACGGCAAATCGCGGCCTTGGCTAATACAATCTTTCCGCGGGGCTCCACCGGCCGGTTCGAGCATGCGATCCTATCGAACGCCGCCTTCGCGTGCAGAGACTTCGTTAGATCCAATAGCCCGCGGCGTCATTCCGGGGCGCCGCAGGCGAGCCCGGAACCCAGAAACACGGCCCGTGCGAGCGTTTGAGACGTCGGCTTCTCTGGATCCCGGGCTCCGCTGCGCGGCCCCGAGATGACGGGATCCCCGGTCGGGCAGCGCCGCCGTTGACGCGCTGACACCTCAGGCTGAGCGGCCGCCGGGGATCGGCCTCACGAACCCCGAGCTCAATACGCATTCTCCGTCTTGAACAGCGCGAACGGCGTCGTGATCAGGATTTGCAGGTCGAGCAGGACCGACCAGTTCTCGATGTAGAACAGATCGTGCTCGACGCGCCGCTGCAGCTTCTCGGAGGTATCGGTCTCGCCGCGCCAGCCGTTGACCTGGGCCCAGCCGGTGATGCCGGGCTTGACCTTGTGGCGGGCGAAGTAGCCGTCGACCACCTGGTCGTACAGGGTGTTGGCGGCCTTGGCCTGGAGCGCGTGCGGGCGGGGACCGACCAGAGACAGGTCACCCTTCAGCACGTTGAACAACTGCGGCAGCTCGTCGAGCGAGGTCTTGCGGATGAACCGCCCGACCGGCGTCACCCGCGCATCCCCGCGCGTGACCATCCTGGCGGCGCCGGCATCGCACTGATCGACATACATCGAGCGGAACTTGAACACCTCGATCAGCTCGTTGTTGAAGCCGTGGCGCTTCTGGCGGAACAGCACCGGCCCGCGGGATGTCAGCCGGACGGCGAGCGCCACCGCGATCATGATCGGCGACAGCGCGAGCAGCATGACCAGGCCGACGCAGCGGTCGAACAGCGCCTTCACCACCACGTCCCAGTCGGCGATCGGCCGGTCGAACACGTCGAGGACCGGCACCGAGCCGAGATACGAGTAGCTGCGGGGCCGCAGCCGGAGCTTGGCGGCGTGGGCCGACAGGCGGATGTCGATTGGCAGCACCCAGAGCTTCGCCAGCATCTGGAGGATCCGCGCCTCGGCGGTGATCGGGATCGTGAACACGATCAGGTCGAGCCGGGCTTGCCGGGCATAGGCGACCAAGTCGTCGACGTTGCCGAGCTTGGGGTATCCGGCCACACTGTCGGCGGACCGGTCGGCATTGCGGTCGTCGAACACGCCGACGATGCGGATGCCGCTCTCGCTCTGGGCCTCCAGCGCGGCGATCAGGTCCTCGGCGGGCTTGCCGCCGCCCACGATGGCGGTGCGGCGGTCGAAGCGGCCGGCGCGGGTCTGCCTGTCGATCACCCGGGACAGGGTGAAGCGTCCGGCCAGCAACGCCGCGAGGCCGGTGCCGTAGAAGGTGGCGAGCCACAGGCGCGAGTATTGGTCGGCGACCTTGGCCAGAACCAGGATGGCCGCGACCATCAGGAAGGTCATCGACCAAGCCGCGATCAGCCGGATCGCGGCCTTGGCGAAGGTCCGGAACGCGGCGATCCGGTAGCCGCCGGAGGCCTGGGTCAGCGCCATCATGAGGCCGGCCACCAGCGCGATCGCGCCGGCATAGCTTAGCCCGAACGGCACCCGGCCGCGCAGCATCAGCAGGTGAAGGAGCGCGCCGAGGCTGAAGATCAGGCCGAATTCCAGGGCCCGCACCAGGCCGGCCACGACGACCGGCGAGATCGCGGCCGGGCCCAGGGCCGGCGACGGCGCGTCGTCGCCGGGCGCTCGGACGGCCCGGCCGTCGCGCGGTGCGGTGGCCTCAAGGAGATCGCGGATGTCGAACGCGCTCATCGAACGGCTCCTCCGGGGCGATGTCCCCCGGCCTATAGGCGCCTGATCTGTTTCGGGACTTTGGAAACAGATCAGGCTTTAGACGGAAACTCTTGCATCCGAGCCTGATAGCAAACCCTAAACGCGGGGCCGTCCGCGAGGGACCCTACGCCGTGCGGGCCTGCGCGACCTTCGCGCCTTCGACGCCGAGGCGGTCCGCGCGGGCCTGGAACGCCGCGGCGTAGCCCGACACCACATCGGCCCCCATCCGCTCCAGCGAGAAGCGCTGGTGGATCGATTCGCTGAGCGCCCGGACCCGCGCCGTCAGCACGTCCGGGGCTTCGTCGAGCACCTGACGGATCGCGCCCGCGAGCGCCCCGGCGTCGCGGGACGGGACGAGGTCGCCCGCCATCGGCCCAAAAATCTCCGGGATGCCGCCGACCCGGGTGGCGACCAGGGGTTGCGAGGCGGCCGCGGCCTCGAGGACGACGTAGGGCAGCGATTCCGCAAGCGACGGCACGACCAGGATCCGGCCCCGGGCCAGCACCGACCGGATCGCCTGCGGCCGCTCGAACGCGGCCGCATCCGAGAGGCCGAGCCGCTCGACCATGGTGCGCAGGCTCTCGGCATCCGGGCCCGACCCGACCATCAGCAGACGCAGCGCCCGGCCCTCGGCGCGCAGCCGGACCAAGGCTTCGAGCAGGTAGGGCAGGCCCTTCGCCTCGCGCAATTCGCCGACATAGAGCAGGTCGGCGGCGTTCTCGGCCAGGGGGACGGGGGCGAACTCGGCGTCGGCGATGCCGTTGTGCACGATCCGGGTCACCTGCTCCGGTCCGCCCACGAAGGTCCGGTGCCGGCCGGCGACGTACTCGCTCTCGAACAGGAACGCGTCGGTCCGGCGGGCGAGCACCGCCTCGGCGGCCATGTAGGTCCGGTGGAGCGCGCTCCCGGGCCGGTAATTGTAGCTGCCGCCGTGCGGCGTGTAGGCCCGGATCGCGGTCGCCGAGGCCAGGCGGGCGTAGGCGCCGCCCTTGGCGCCGTGGCCGTGCAGCACGGTGGCGCCGACCTCCGCCGCCCGGCGCGTGACCGCCCGCAGGCAGGTCCAGTCCGACAGGTGCGGGTTGCGGCGCATCGGGATCCGCACGAGGCCGAGCTCAAGGCACGGGGCCAGGTCCGCGAGCGCCCGGGCGGCGCGCTCGCCGCCGGTGGACGTGTCGCAGACGATCCCGACCGCATGGCCCGACGCGGCCTGGAGGCGGGCGAGGTCCATCACGTGCCGGAACAGGCCCCCGACCGGCGCGCGGAACACGTGCAGGACGCGGTGGCGTTGGGGGATTCGGGTGTCGTTCGGCTTCACAGCCACGGTATCGCTCCCGGGAATAACAGTCCCGAGAGTGTGGTGCGGCGACCGTCGCAGTAAACTTAAACGGTCTCCGTCCCGATGGGCCTTTTCGACGGAAAGGTAAGCGGAGTTTTACTGCTGTGGATCAATTCACGTCAGCGGCAGGCCGTTGAGGCTGGCCCAGATCGTGCCGTAATGGCAGGCCGTGGCCGCGAGCACGAAGCCGTGCCAGATCGCGTTCTGGAACGGCAGGGTCCGCCAGACGTGGAACAGGACGCCGACCGAGTAGAGCAGCCCGCCGATCGCCAGCAGCCACAGGGCGGTGGGCTGGAGGGCGGCGATCACCGACTCGTAGGCGAGCAGGCCGCTCCAGCCGAGTAGCAGGTAGAGGGCGATGGAGAGCCGGTCGAACCGGCCGGGCAGGAACAGCTTCACCGCGATCCCGACCAGGGCGACCAGCCAGATCACCGCCAGCAGCAGGTAGGCGCGGATGCCCGAGCCGACCAGCGCGACCAGGGGCGTGTAGGTCCCGGCGATCATCAGGTAGATCAGCGCGTGGTCGGCTCGGCGCAGGAGCCATTTCCGCGGGCTGACCGGGTAGAGGTTGTAGACCGCGGAGACGCCCAGCATCAGCACCAGGGCGGTGGCGTACAGCACCACCGCGGCCCGCTCGCCGAAGCCGAGATGCGCCGTGAGCGCCGTGGCCACCAGCGCCGCCGCGCCGGCGAGGCCGAAGACGACCCCGAGGCCGTGGATCACCCCGTCCGCCACGATCTCGCGCGGCGTGTAGTGCCACGTCAGGGTCAGCGGGCGACCATCCTCTGCGAGAGACATCATGAAGCCTCCTGCTACGCCTGCAGCCTAAAGCTTAAGATGGCTCAACCGTTCCCTATGCAAAGTGCTGACGGGGCGTTTATCCCAAGGTTCTATTGCCGCGTGGTGAAAGACTTGTTGTGCGTGGCGGCGGCGCCGCAGCCCTGATCAGGCGCCGCGACCCACCAAGCCCTCGAAGCCGAGCACCGGTTCCCGGGCCGGGCGGCGGACGAGGCCGGTGCCGCGGCTTAGGCGGGCGTGAACCACCGCCATGGTGAGCACGGCCATCGCCAGGACCTGATGGGCCAGCGCGGCCCAGAGCGGCACTGCCAGCAGCAGGGTGGCGATACCGAGCCCGGCCTGGGCCAGGGCCAGGGCGGCGACGCCCTCGGCACGCCCGGCCGCGCCGGCCGGACCGGTCATCCGCGCGTCTACCGCGTGCAGGAGCGCGACCACCACGAGCAGGTAGGCGCTGACCCGGTGGTCGAACTGGACCAGGGCGTGGTTGTCGACGAAGTTCTCGATCCAGGGCCGGATCGCGAACAGGCTGTCCACCGGCGGGACGAGGGCGCCGTCCATGTCCGGCCAGGTGTTGTAGACGAGGCCGGCATGCGACCCGGCGACCAGTCCGCCGAGGAAGATCTGCACCAGGACCAGGGCCGGCAGCAGGGCGGCGACCCGGCGGATGCGACCGGGGGCGGGATCGGCCGCGTCGCTGCGCTGGCCGGCGGCCAGCCAGACCAGACCGGCCAGGATCAGGCTGGCGGTCGTCAGGTGCAGGGCGAGCTTCAGCGGCGCCACCGCGGTCATGCCGGGCTGAAGGCCCGACGCGACCATGATCCAGCCGATCGCGCCCTGGAGGCCGCCGAGGATCCCGAGGCCGAGCAGCCCGAGTCCGAGGCGCCGCCCGATCATGCCGCGCCACCAGAACACGACGAGAGGCAGGAAGAACACCAGGCCGATCAGGCGCCCGAGCACGCGATGGCCCCATTCCCAGCCGTACAGCACCTTGAAAGACGCCAGGCCCATCCCCTGGTTGAGGATGTTGTATTGCGGCGTGTCCTTGTACTTGGCGAACTCGGCGGACCAGTCCGCCTCCGACAGGGGCGGCACGATCCCGGTCACGGGGCGCCACTCGGTGATCGACAGGCCGGATCCGGTCAGGCGGGTCGCGCCGCCGACCGCCACCATGGCGACCACGAGGGCCGCCATCAGGTAGAGCCACGTCCGCACGGCTCCCGATCGCTGGTCGCCCGAGACTCTCATCACCACGCGCATCCCTTCCGCGGTCGGCCCGGATGTCCCGGCCCTCGCGACGCGTTAGGGGAAGCGCGGGATGCGGGCAACGTCGGCGGCGCCGCAGCCCGCGGCGCTGCGCGCGTTGCCAACCGGGCCGACGGGCGATAGCCGTCTTCACAGGGAGAGACAGGGCTTCGGGGAACCATGATGCGCCGCCGCACCCGCACGTTGATCGGCACGGTCGCGATGCTGGCCTTCGTCTGCCTGTACGGGCCGCTGGCGATGGCCTTGGCCGACAGCCGCATCGCCGAGACCCCGGCGGCGATCCAGGCCGTGCTCTACTCGATCCTCGGAATCGCGTGGATCTTCCCGCTGATGCCGCTGATCCGCTGGATGGAGCGACCGGACCGTTAACCGGACCCCTCGATTTCGCCGCACTCGGCCGGCAGAAGCCTCGGATCCGAAACCGAGACCCGTCCGTGTATCGCTTGCCCATGCGCCTCAAGCATCTGGCCGCACTCGCCGTGCTGCTCGCGCCGTGCTCCGCCCTGGCGCAGGGCACGCCGCGTTCGATCGGGGAGTGCGAGCGGCTGAAGAACGATCTGGCCTACAACCAGTGCCTGGCGATGTTCGGCCCGGCCGCCAAGAACGTGGCCGGCGGCTACGCCTCGGCCGACGCGGCCGCCGCCCCGGCCCTGGCCGAGGCGCTGCCCCAGGCGGACGAGGCCGTCGAGGCGGCGGCCGGCCGCCGCGGCCGGTACCGCTCGCGGCGGGGCGGCCGGCAATACGCCTCGTTCTCGACCGGCTACCGGCATCGCCGCCGGCGCTGAGGACTTTCAAGCAGCGTTGCCGGCGCCGATCCCCACCCCTACGATGCCGATGTCGTCGTGGAAGGTCGGATGGCGGGAAATCCAGTTGCGGGACGCCAAGGCGACGCTCTCGGCCGTCATCGACAAGGCCCGGCAGGGCCAACCCTCCGTCATCACACGCCATGGCCGGCCCGAGGCCGTGCTGCTCAGCTTCGAAGAGTGGCAACGGCTTTCGCAGGTCCCATCCTTCGGCCGGCTCCTGATGGCCGCGTCTCTCGAAACGGAGGATCTTCCGCCGCGATCCGGTGCGCTGAGACGCATCGATCTCTGACGCCTGCGTCCCTCGTCGATACCAATGTCCTTTCGGCGGCCGCACCGACCAGGGCGATCCCGGCCGACGACCTGATCGCCTGAATGCACCGAAACCGCGCCGGCCCGCATCGTACGGTGATCACCATCGCCGAGATCGGGGACGGTATCGCCAAATGCCGCCGGGATGGCGCTTCTCGCAAGGCGGCGCGTCTGTCGGATTGGCTGGAGACGCTGCTGCACCTCTACAGCGCTCAGATTCTGCCGATCGATCTCGAGATCGCCCGGTGTATCGGCCGCCTGTCCGACGTGGCCAGGCGAGAGGGCCATGCCCCCGGCCTGACGGACCTCGCCATCGGCCGACGGCGCTGTGTCGCGGCTGGACGATACTGACCCGTAACGTCCGTCACGTCCGGCCGCTTGGCTTGGCGGCGCACGATCCGCACGACACGTTACCGGCCGATATCGCGTGAGCGATCCGGTCAGGCGACGTTGAGGCGCCGCCCGCGGTTCCAGGCCAGGAACGGGACGCCGGACAGCAATCCCGCCAGCGCCGCCCGCGACTGGTGGCAGCCGTTGATCGAGACCCGCGGCAGGGCGCGCAGATGCCCGGCATGGTCGGCGAACAGGTGGCCGGGTCTCGTCGTCACCGCGGTGGCGAAACCCTGATCCGCGGCGAGGGCGAATTCCCTCGGGCCGGCCGAGGTAGGGTCGCCGACCGGGTAGGACAGATGCCGGATCGCGCGGCCGAGCTCGGCCTCGATCCGGGCGCGGCTCTCGGCGATCTCCCGGGCGACGGTCGCCGTATCGTGCTTGGCGAGCATCGGGTGGCTGACCGTGTGCGCCCCGAACGTCACCGCCGGGTCGCGGCCCAGCGCTCGCAATTCATCCCAGGACAGACACAGCTCGGGTGCGATCCCCCCCGGCGCGAGGTCGGCCTGCCGGCAAAGGTCGGCGATCCGGTCGAGGAGCGCGGTCTCGCTGCCGCGGCGCAGGTCGCGGTAGAGCGCCTCGAAGGCCAGCGCCTTCTCTTGCGGGCTGCGGGCCGGCAGATCGAGGCTGCGCCCATGGATGTCGATCCGCACCCGGTCGAGCCGCGCGATCGCCCGCTCCAGCTCGATCCACCACAGGCGCCCGCGCTGGTCGGCGAAGCCGCTCGCCACGAACAGGGTCCAGGGGGCGCCGTGCCGTTCCAGCACCGGGCGGGCGTGCTCGACGTTGTCGCGGTAACCGTCGTCGAAGGTCAGGACCGCGAAGGGCGGGCCGTAATCCCGGGCGGCTAGCCGGTCCGGGACCGCATCGAGCCCGATGATGTCGAAGCCGCGCGCGTCGAGTTCGCGCAAGGTGAGATCCAGGAAATCCGGCGTGATGCTGAGCAGCCGGTTCGGCGCGAAGGCCGGCACCGGATCCGGGCTGACGTGGTGGAAGGTCAGGATCACCCCGAGGCCGCGGGCGGCCGGAGCCAGCCAGCGATCGGCGCCGAACGCCTGGATCGCGCGGAAGCCGGACGCGAACACCCGATGCTTGGCACGCGACGAGATCATGACGTGGCCCCTCTCGGGCTACCGAGCCCGGGCCGACCAGCCATCGCGCGACGCGGTAAAGAAACCGGAACGCCGCGCCATACCGAACGCCGTGTGCGATCTAAATTTTTCCGCGACCGAGGATTTGATCAGCGCGCGACGGACCCCAGCGCCTGAGCGGCGTCGTGAGAGGCTCCGTGCAGGGATGCAGCGTATGCCCCCTCGGCCGAGCGGGCTCTGAGTTCCCGGTTTGAATGACGATCTCTGCTCAGAGCTGACAGTTCGGTCTTCCTGTCGATAGGAGCTGATCGATCGAGCCGTACGCCCACATCCCGGAGCCGCGCAGCGGAGCCCGGGATCCAGAGCCATCGCTGCGTCAAGTTTTTGCACCGACAGCGGTTCTGGGTTCCGGGCTCGCCTACGGCGCCCCGTAATGACGCCGCAGGTTATCGGTACGGGGGATCGCGCCTCAGACGATGGGTCCGATCGGATATCGCCCCTCCTTGAAGGTGCCCGTCCGACGGCGGCAAGCCGCCAGGACTGGACGGTCAAAGCCTCGGCAACATGAAGGCATCCGAGGAGTCGGTCGGGGTGAGATGACCCGACCAGCCGTCATGCGTCCCAAAAACCCTACGGGAGGGCGCCGGCCTTTTCCTTGGCCTGCATGATCGTGTTGCGGCAGGCCTCGGCGTTGCCGGCCTTGTCCTCGGCGGCGGCCTTGGCGACGAGCTTCTTCGCCTCCTCGACCCCGGCGGCGGTCGGCTTAACGGCGGCGTCGCCCTTGGTGAGAGCCGGCGGGGTCGCGAGCGCCTTATCGGAA
The DNA here is from genome assembly GCF_008039945.1 of Methylobacterium sp. WL64. Taxonomy (NCBI): domain Bacteria; kingdom Pseudomonadati; phylum Pseudomonadota; class Alphaproteobacteria; order Hyphomicrobiales; family Methylobacteriaceae; genus Methylobacterium; species Methylobacterium sp. WL64. Next base: position 5,037 of record NZ_VRVA01000026.1, on the reverse strand, counting down.
TGCGACGAGGTCGTGCCGCCGGGCGGGGTCGTGCCGGTCACAGCGGCGGCGCCCGCGCTGTCGAGGCGCTTCTGCAGCGTGGAGACCTCGTCGGCGCACGGGGTCGCCCAGGCCGGCGTGGCGACCGCAAGGGCCAGGGCTGCGAAGGCGAATCTCATCATCATCGAGGCGTTTCTCCAAATCGTGCGCCGGCTCTGAGGCGGCCAGCCGGATCGAGGGCCGGCCGCCGCGTCTGGCGCTCCCGAATGAGACGCGGGGCGCCGGGGCCCGTTCCTGAGACGTGAGGCCGCACGGCAGGCGCCGGCGGCGAGGCCGGAAAACGCGAAGGGCGCCCCGCCCGGTCTGGAGACCGCGCGGAGCGCCCTGGCCCGACGCCTTCTGGGCGTCGAGATTTCCTGGTGTCAGGACTTCATGGTTTCGGGACTTGCCCGCTTCAGTACTTCCGAATGATCGGCTCGGCCGACATCGGCACCGGGTCGGCGCCGAAGGCGTAGCGGATGCCGCCGTAGATCGAGAGCGGCTGCGACAGGGTCGTGGTCCGCGGGTCGCTGATCCGCAGGTTGCCGGCCACCGCGCCCGGCTCGGCGAAGGTGCCGAACGTCGCGTAGCGGTTGTTGGTCAGGTTGGTGACCAGGCCGAACAGCTCGAGGTTCTTGGTGACCTGGTACTTCGTCTGGAAGTTCAGGACGTAGTAGGGCGGCAGCTTGCGGTTCAGGTTCGACTCGTCGCCGCGGAAGTAGGACGCCGAGAAGGCCTGGAGGTAGACGCCGAACTGCCAGTTCGGGGTGACGAAGTAGTCGAAGCCGGCCTTGAACTGGTGGGTCGGCACCAGCGGCACGACGTTGCCCTTGCGGACGTTGATCGCGCCGTCATCCGCGAGCGGATTGTTGGGCGAGGACAGGGTGCCGTTGAACTGGAAGGTGGCGTCGATCAGGGCGTAGTTGGCGTAGACCCGCAGGTAGTCGGCCGTGTACTCGCTGCCGACCTCGATGCCCTGACGCTGGGTCGAGGGCACGTTCACGAAGTAGGCGCGGGCGGTGTTGCCGGGGGTGGCGAGCGACAGGATGTCGTTCGACAGGTCGGTGCGGAAGGCGCCGATCTTGTAGCTGATGATGCCGCCGTCATAGGTGTTCGGCAGCGCACCGCGGAAGCCGACCTCGTAGGTCCGCCCGGTGACCTGCTTGAGCGGCGGATCGGCCACCAGCGAGTTCGGCAGCAGGCACGGCCGATCCGGGTTGGAGCAGGCCAGCTCCAGCGGCGTCGGCGCGCGGTTCGACTCCGAGTAGCTGCCGTAGAGGTTCAGCGCGTCGGTGAAGCGGTAGGTCAGGCCGGCGACCGGGTTGATCTTGTTGTAGTAATGGGTGCCGGTCACGTCCGGCGAGAAGCCCGTGAGATCCTCGCTCTGGATGCGGGCGAAGTTGAGCCGCGCGCCCGCCGTGAGCGACAGCCGGTCGGTCACGTCCAGGGTGTCGAGGGTGTAGAGGCCCATGTAGAGGTTCGAGCCGTTGACCGAGCTCGGCGCGATGCCGAGGGCGCCCGCGGTGCGGAGCTGCGGCGTGCCGAGGCCTGGGATGTTGCCGTAGTAGGGGTTGTTCGGATCCGTGGTGATCGACAGGTTCGGGTTAATCACGCCGAGGGTGCTGGACGACTTGAACGAGTAGTTGGCCGCATCGATGCTGCCTCCGACCAGGAAGGTGTTGGGCAGGCCGAACACCCGGTCGCGGTTGGCCGCCTGGAGCGAGCCGCCGAAGCCCGTGGCCTCCGTCTTGGTCACGTCGAGGGTGCCGTACGGGATGCCGGACCGGAACGGAACGCGCTGGTTCTGCTGGCCGAGGATCAGGAACTGGTTGCGGAAGGCGAGCTGCGACTGGCCGGCGCCCTGGCTGAAGCCGTCATCCTCGAAGCAGAGGTTTCCGCGGAAGCTGGAGCGGGTGCTGCAGTTCTCGAAGTTGCCGTCGTTGCCGTCGACGTAGGTCTGGCTGAAGCGGCGGAAGTAGGCGTTGCCGGCCAGGTCCCAGGTCGGCGACACGTCGACCCGGCCGGTGAGCTGGATCGTGCCGACCTCGGTGGTGGTGGTCTGCGGGTAGGTGAAGATCGACCGCGGGTCGCGGTGGCTGAAATCCACCGGCGTGGCGGCGGCGGCGCCGAAGAAGCTGCGGGCGGCGAGCCCGATCAGGTGGAACTCGGAATCCTGCGAGCGGTAGCCGATATCGCCGTAGAGCCGGCCGATCGTGCTGGGGCTCTCGTAGCGCCAGCCGCGGTCGTTCAGGCCGTCGCCGGTGAAGTAGACGCTCCACGGGCCCGAGACCTTGCCGTACTCGACGTAGCCGGCGGTGCGGGCGTCCGAGCCGCCGAACGCGGTGATCTCGGTACCCTGCCAGGTGAAGCCGTTCTTCATCTGGATGTTGACCGCGCCACCCAGCGCGTTGAGGCCGAAGACCGGGTTGCCGGTGACGACGTCGATGCGCTGGATCGCCTGCGGGGGGATCAGGTCGAAGTTGACCGTGTCGCCGAAGGCTTCGTTGATGCGCACGCCGTTCTGGTACACCGCGAGGCCCTGCGGCACGCCCTGGACCGGCGAGACGGTGAAGCCGCGATAGGTCACGTCGGGGCGGTTCGAATTGCCCTGCGAATCGGACAGGTTGAGACCGGGCGTGCGGCGGGCGAGCGTCGCCACGACGTTGTCGGTGCCCCGGTCGACCGTGATGTCGCTGGCCGTCACGGTCTCGACCGTGCTGGGGATCTTGTAGAGCGGCTGCTCGCTGCCCCGGAGGCGGACCGGGCCGATCGGCGGCGGCGCCGAGCCGGCCGGCTCGAGCCCACCGGGACCGTTGAGGTTCTGCACGCGGCTCGAATTGCCGCCGCCCGAACCCACCGGCGAGGTCGAGACGACGCTGATCTCGCCCAGCGTCACGGCGTTCTGCGCCTGCGCGGCCGAGGGCAGCATCGCCCCACCCAGGACCGACGCCGACGCGATCAGGCTGCTCCGAAGCCCCCTCAATGACATCCCAAACCCCTTGCCGTGAACCCACGCTCGTTTCAGCCGAGCTTGGCGTCACTCTTGGCGGGTGAAGGAAAAGGACACAATTGATTGAAGACCACGCGCGCCGTATTTCAGCAACCTTTTGGAAATACCGAACTCGAACGTCGGCCCACGTGGTTTGACAGCAACAGTTTCGATAACGATTTCAGCGACTTAGGGATCATCCGGCAACCCGAACGGGATCTTTAGGCAATGCCCTCATCCCGTCCGCGACCGCCCCTCAGAGCCGGGCCTGAATCAGGCGGGCGACCTCGCCGAGGCGCTGTTCCAGGAGCTGCGGAACCTCGCAGACGTAGGTGAGCGACTGGCTGCGCTCCTGGAAGATGCGGCGGTCCCAGGCGAACTTGGTCTCGATCTCGGACTGGTCCTTCGGCAATTCGGTGGCGTCCGTGGCGCTGGGCGCGTCCTTGGTCTGGCTGATCTTGTCGGCCTCGTCGCGGATCCGCTCGGCCATGCGCCGCTGCCCCTGCGCGTAGCGCGCGATGCCGCCCATGATCTTGTCCCGCTCGCCGTTGATGACCTCGAACACCCCCGCGTAGACGTGGGTCAGGGACTTGGCCCTGGCGTCCTTGTCGGCGCCGAGCTTGCCCACGAACCCGTCGAGGAGCGGACCGACCTCGGACAGCTCGGTGCGCCGGGACGCGATCTTCTGCGCGAGCACTGCCGCGTCGTTGTCGCTGCCCCAATCCCCGGCGGCGGCGATGTCCGGCCCGGTCCAGAACTGGCCCGGGCTGAGGGTCGCGACCTTGCGCTGCACGCAGGGCCAATCCGGGTCCTGCCTCGGCTGCGCGAGCGCGGGGCCCGTCATGAGGGCGAGGCCGAGGGCCGGGGCGAGGAGGCGGGCGAGGCTATGCATCGGGCGGGTTCCGTCGGGGCGTGATCCGGAAGGTGGAATACGGTCTTCCAAAATCATCGTGCGGTCATAAGGAGATAGGGTCGCAGGCCGGGTACGCGATCCGGCGTGCGGCCCTAGGTGGCGTCGCCGGCCGGGCCGCCGCGCCGGGCCATGATGCCGCGACCCGGATCGTAGGCGACGACCGCCATGCCGAAGAAGGCGAGGGTCACGCCGATCACGACCGCGCAGGCGACCGGCTCGAACTGGAGATAGAGGGCGAAGCGCACGAGCTGGACGGCGTGGCTGAACGGGTTCAACTCGCAGATCCAGTAAAGCGTTTCCGAGGATTCCCGGATCCGCCACAGGGGGTAGAGCGCCGAGGAGGCGAAGAACATCGGGAAGATCACGAAGTTCATCACGCTGGCGAAGTTCTCGAGCTGGCGGACGAGCGACGACAGGAACAGGCCGATCGCCCCCAGCATCAGTCCCGAGGCCAGGAAAGCCGGGAGCGCCGTCAGGTACCCGAGCGGCGGGATGTCGGTCTCCCAGAAATACGCCACCGCCAGGAACGCGTAGGCCTGCACGATCGACACCGAGACGCCCGCGATCAGCTTGGCGAGCAGCAGCAGCCAGCGCGGATACGGCGATGTCAGCAGCACCTTCATGGATCCGACCTCGCGGTCGTAGACCATGGAGAGCGACGATTGCATGCCGTTGAACAGCTGGATCATTACGGCCAGCCCCGGCACCACGTAGACCTCGTAGAGCACGTAGGTCTGGTAGGGCGGCTCGATCGAGACCCCGAGGGTGTTGCGGAACCCCGCGGCGAAGATGAACAGCCACACCAGCGGCCTGACCAACGCCGAGAAGAACCGCTCCTTCTGATTGAAGAAGCGCAGCAACTCGCGCCGGACGATGCCGCCGAGGCAGATCAGGTAGCCGACCGCATCCAGCCGGCCCATGCGGGCGGTCTTTTGGGAGGGGGTCGCGGGGACGGCGTTGGCTAGGGGCGCCGTCATGTAAACTGACCCATGTCGAACGGCACGCCTTTGATTTCACAGCGAGAGCGAGGGCCTGAAACACGCACCTCCCCTTCCCCCCTCCGCGGGGGAGGGTGGCCCCCGAAGGGGGGCGGGAGAGGGGCAGCGCGACGGTGCAG